>DATEAM010000107.1:0-6926 GCA_035288385.1 Thermodesulfobacteriota bacterium | reverse complement strand
AAGGAGCAGGTATACATCATCCTGGTCGAATAAGCGAGCATCATATTTTATTATGAAAGACTCTATTCTATGCTTAACTAATTCATTCACCATCTCACCTAACGTTTGAACGAAGTGGACACTACCCTCTAAAAAACATAGGGACAACCCCCATGTTTAGAAAAAAAAGGGCAGATTTATTTATCTCCAAAACTCCCAAAAATCAACCCAAGTTTTTTTCGCCACCCCCTACCCCTTCACCGCCTCTATCAAAAACTGCATGTACATCTTAGCCATCTTCTCCTCGGGGTTCTTATCCAGCACCCTCTGCCACTCGGCCCTGGCGTGGATGTGCTTTCCCATGGTGTAGTAGGTGAGCCCGAGCTGAACCCTCGCCGCCGTGTAGTCGGGTTTTAGCCTGAGCGCGCCATCGAGCTCCTTTACCGAGTCCGTGTATTTCTGCATGTCCCTGTAAATGACGCCGAGGCGCGTCTTTATGTCAAAGAACTCGGGACGGAGAGAGAGGGCCTTTTTGTACTCCGAGGCGGCCTCGGTATTGAGGCCGAGCTCCTTGTAGATGGAGCCCAGCGCCGCGTGCATGTTGGCGAGCTTGCCCTTGACGTAGGGGTCGAGGTAGCTCCTGGACTCCTTGCCCCCCTCCTTGGCCCTCGCGTAGACGATTCTCGCCCTGTCGAGCATCCCCATCTCGTTATAGAGGACGGCGAGGTTCATCGCCGCCTCGGTGTAGGTGGGGTTTATGGAGAGGGCCTTCTTGAAGGCGTCAACGGCGCGCTCCCTCCTGCCAAGCTGGTAGTAGCAAAGGCCGAGCATGTTCAAAGCGTCGGCGTAACCGCCCCCCCCGCCCCCGCCGCCCCCGCCCTCACCCTCGCCCGCAGAGCCCACGACCTTCTCCAGGAGCTTTACGGCGTCGTCGTACCTCTTCTCCTCGAAGGCCATTCTGCCGGCCTCGTAGTCCCTGCCGAGGGTGTATTTCTCCTCCACCTTATCCATAAAAAAACCTCCTCGATTTCTCTGAAAAGGTTATTCAAACGACACGAAGGGAAATTCATCTCTGAACTGAAAAGGGAATTTGTCAGGAAAAGGTTTCGTTACCGCGGCGCTCTAAAGATAGCCGTTGAGCCTCTTTCTGGCGTCCTGCATGTAGGGGCTCTCGGGGTAGTCCTTTATGATCGTGGTATAGGCGTCCTCGGCAAGAGAGTCCTCGCCGAGCCTCCTGTAGGACTCGCCGATATAGTAGAGCGTCTGGTCCGTAGGCCCGTCTTCGGGGTAGTCGCGCAGGACGTCCCTGAACCTCGATAGCGCCGCCTTGTAGTTCTTCATCTTGTAATAGAAGTGCCCTATGTAGAACTGCCTCTCGGCGAGCCGCCTCTTCAAAAAGCTTATGAGCTCGACGGACTTTTCGTAGTAGGGGGAGCCCGGGTAGTCCCTCACGAGGTCCTCGAAGGCGAAGAGGGCCTTTCGAGTGGAGGTCTGGTCGCGGTCAGGGGTGAGGACGTCCCTGAAATGGCTCATGCCCTTCTGAAAGAGGGCGTAGTCGGCCATGGGGTGCGCGGGGCGCATGGCCACGAAGCTCGCATAGTAGGAGCCCGACTCGTCGTACTTCTCCATGGCGTAGCATACGTCGCCGAGAAGGAGCTCGACATCGCGGGCCTGGGAGCTCATGGGAAAGAGCTCCATCAGCTTCTTGAAGTCCTTCTCCGCGTCCGCGTACCTCCTGTCGAGGTACCCCTCCATGGCGACCTTGTAGAGCTCCTCGGGGTTCCTGTACTCCGTTACCTGGGTCCTGGCCGCGGTGCAACCCGAGAATATGAGGGCCAAAAAAACCAGGATAAAGAGGATAAAAAATAGTCTTGGGTCAGTTGAAGCTGTGCGGGTTTTGACGGGGCTGGCTTTTCTTTTCAAATCCTTGCCTTTAGTAAATGGATTGATTTGGAAGGTTCGTTCTTTTAAAATTCTATCACAGGAACAGGGTGTTTTTCAAGGCGATTCTCACTGGGTCCGGGGTGCGCGCAAGCCGGGGTTTACCCCTAAAGGACCGTTACCCTGAAGGCCCCCGCCGAGCGCGGGTATCTACCAGGCCTCACCGTCCCCGTTACCTGAGGTCGGGCCGTAGATGGCCTTTATTTCCCGCTCGGTGAAGACCCGGTCGAGGTCTATGATGTATATGCTCTTCTCGGCGCACTCCACCACGGCCTCCACACATCCGTTCCACCTGTTTTGAGCGGAGCCCGGCCTTATCATAACCTCCCTGCAGCCGGATTTTATGTCCTTTATCTCGTCTACGAGGAGCCCGGCTACGTGGCCGTTCAATTGCGCTATGAGCATCCTCCCCGGCTCAAAGCTTCCGTTAAGAAAAAACCTCTTCCTCAGGTCTATGACCGGGACGTCGAGCCCCCTCAGAGTGACCACGCCCTCCACGAAAGGAGCCGCGCCGGCCACTCCCCTTAACTCGAAGCGCATGGCGATCTCCTTTATGCGCTTGAGGTCTATGCCGAACTCCTCTCCTCCGAGCCTGACCCTGGCGAACTGGAAGTCGGAGCGCGTGTGCCTTGACCTAAGTTTTTTCATTTCCCGTCATCGCCCCTCCATATCGAGGAGCCTCTCTATGTCGAGCACCTTTATGAAGGAGGAGTCCGTCCTCAAGGTGGCCTTGAGAAAGCCCCCGTCCTTGCCTGAGGGCCTGAAGAGCCTTGCCTTGAACTCCTTGACCCCTCCCACGCCGTCCACCAGGAAACCCGCCTTGTGGTCCTCGGTGCCGGCTATCATCACCCTCGAATGCGCATAATCCGTTGAGGAGGAAGCGAGCCCGAGGCGCCTTTTTATGTCCAGCACGGGGACCATCTCGCCCCTTACGGAAATTATGCCCTTTATGAACCCGGGGGTGTTTGGCACGCGTGTGAGCCTGCCGGGCTTCAAGACCTCGAAGGCGTCCGTTACGTCGAAGGCGTACTCGTCGCCTTCGAGGAAGAAGGTTACTATGAGGGTCATCTCCTCGCCGGAGGCCGCATGCGCGAGGCTCCTGGCGTAGTTCTCCATGGTCGGGACGGTCGAGGAGGAGCCCCCGGCGTCTGTTGCGGCGTTCACCTGACTCTCATCCTTCATATCGGCTTTTCCTTCGTTGCCATCATCATTTCTCATGAAATCAGGCCTCAAGGGCGCTACAAGGAAAGCGGTTCGGCCTTCTTGAATACCTTCCTGTTATTCAACAGGTACTCGAGTATGCCCGTTACGTCGAGGACGAGCACGGTGCCCTTCTCGCCCATGTCCGTGGCCCCCGCCACGCCCGGCACATTGAGCATGTCGGGCAGAGGCTTTATGACCACGTCGAGCTCCTCCAAAAGGCTGTCCACTATGACGCACAGCCTGTGCGAGGCGAGACCCGCTATTACGCCGTAGCAGGCGCCCCCGTCGGACCCCGAGGGAGGGGAGCCGAAAAACTCCGAGAGCCTCACGCAGGGTATCTTTCTCTTCTTCAGCTTTACGAAGCCGAGGACCTCTTCTCGTCCAAGGACGTCTCTGTCGAGCTCTATTATCTCGAGGACCGAGCTCAGGGGCAGCGCGTACCTCTCTCTTCCGGCCTCGATCAAGAGGGCCGGTATTATGGCCAGGGTGATGGGTATGGTGAGTATGAAGCGCGTTCCCCTGCCCTTTAGGGTGTCCACGTCGATTATGCCGCTCTGGCGGGTTATGTTCTCCTTTACCACGTCGAGGCCCACGCCTCTGCCCGAGGTGACGCTGACCTTGTCGGCGGTGGTGAATCCCGGAATGAAAATAAGGTCGAGGATCTCCTGACGGGACATCCTGCCTATGAACTCCCTGTTCACGATGCCCTTTTCCACGGCCTTGCGTCTTATGAACTCCTCGTCCATGCCCCTTCCGTCGTCCTTGACCTCGACGACCACGTGGTTGCCCTTCTGGTGGGCGCTCAGGGTGACGGCGCCGATCCTCGGTTTTCCGAACCTCTCGCGCTCTTCCGGGGCCTCGATGCCGTGGTCTATGACGTTCCTTATAATATGCATGAGGGGGTCTGCGAGCTCCTCGACTATGAGCTTGTCTATCTCGGTATCGTCCCCGTTGGTCACCATCCTTATCTCCTTGCCCGTCTCCTTGGCGAGCCGCTCGATGAAGGCCTCGAACCTGCCGAAGAGCCTGCCTATGGGGACCATCCTCACGTCGAGGACGCTGTCTCTCAGCTCCGAGAACTTCCTCTCAAGGTACTTCTCCACCCTCGAGAGCTCTATGCCGTAAACGCTCGTGCTCGCCGAGCTCTTGAGCTCGGCGCTGAGCCTCGCCACACTCGACGTCAATATGCCGAGCTCGCTTACTATGTTCATTATGTGGTCGAGCTTTTCGATATCCACCCTCACGGTGCTTGAGTCCCTGCGAAGCGTCTCTATGGCCGTCTTCCTGATGGAAAGCGGTCTCGACTCCTCTACCGGCGCCTTGGCGGAAGGGCCCTTTAAGACCCTTATGTCAGCCTGCGAAAAGCCCTTTACGAGGTCAGCTATATGGGGGCTGTCCTTCAACGTCCCCACGAGGAGCTCGAAGTAAAGAGTCCCCGGGTCCGGACCCGAGGAAGGAAGCGTGGCTATGAGCTCGGCGTCGTTTTTGAGGGTCTCGATAAGCGCCTCATAGGACTTGTCGAAACTCGTCACCGGGAACTTTACGTTGACGACGAGGATGTTCCTGCCCTCCTTCAAGTTCTCCCTCAGCCTGTGCCCCTCGTATTCGGTGAGGGCCGAGAGTATCTCCTTGTCTATCTGGGCTTTGGCCGCCGGCTTCTTTGTCTCAAGGGTCCTGGCGAGAAGGGTCTTCAGGTGGCTTACTTCGGGGTTGAAATTGCCGTCGCCCTTGGAGGCGACGATCTTTACGAGGAGCTCATGGGCGCTCATAACGCTGTCGAGGACGTCGTCGGTTAAGGCCGTGCGCCCGAGCCTGAGCATGTCAAGGGTGTCCTCGAGGGAGTGACTCAGATCCGAGACGTTCTTGAACTCGAATATGCCGGATACCCCCTTTAACGTGTGGGCCGACCTGAATACGTTATTCAGGACCGTGGGGTCGATTATTCCGGCCTTTACGCCCTTCCCGAGCCGTACAAGGTCCCTGGCCATGGAGTTCAGGATGTCTTCAGCCTCGGCAAGAAATTCCTTGAATCGCTCGGACCTCTTGTCTCTATTTTTAACCAATGGTTTCCCGGTCTTTCGAGTTGGATTAACCAGGCTATAATTTATTATTTAATTGTAACCCCTTATGGCGTTTCATTACAAGGAATTTCGCAGGAAAGGAAAAGACCGGGGGCAAGGAAAACCGCATCGGAAAATAACGCCTCAGCATCTCTACTCTTACCATATCAGGTATTTTATGTAAAGCATTTTAAGGACTTAGGGGCGATAGTTGAGTCCTGACCTCAAAACTTCCCGAGCCTATTTTATGACGTCCTTGAGCTCCGGGAACTTTTCTATCAGAAGGTCGAATCCCGCGGAGACAAGCTCATCGAGGGGCCTGAACCCGTAGGCCACGCCTATGGTGAAGACACCCGCCTTCTTTCCCGTCTCGCAGTCAATGGGGCTGTCCCCGACGAAGACGCTCTCCCCCGGGGTGAACCCCATTGTCTTTATCACCTTGACGAGGGGCTCCGGGTGGGGCTTCTTGTTGGAGAGGGTATCGCCGCCCACCACCATGGAGAAAAACCTCCTCATCTCCATCTCATCGAGTATCCTTTCGCTCAGGGCCTGGGGCTTGTTCGTGACGACGGCCATCTTCTTCCCCCTTTCTACGAAATACTCGAGGGTCTCCCTCACCCCGGGATACAGGGTGGTATCTTCGACGAGCCTCTCTCCGTAAAACTCGAGAAACTTCTCCCGTGCCGCGCCGATCGCCCCCGGGGTCTCCTCCGGCATGAGCCTTTCAAGGAGCATGCCCACACCCCAGCCTATACTCTCTTTTATGGTCTCCACATCAAGGGCCCCGTAGCCGCAGGCCTCGAGGGTCCTGTTCGTAGCGAGAGCTATGTCGGCGCTCGAGTCTATGAGCGTGCCGTCGAGGTCGAATACGAGAAGCCCCTTTTCCATGGCCCGCACCCTTCATTTTGAAAGTTTATTCATGACCTGAATTATCAATATACCATATTCCGGCCACATAATTGAGTCTTTTATGGAGACCCACGCCCCTGGGAGCCAAGGTTTTGACAGGGCCTGAAAAAATGGCATACTTTAATTCAAAACCCGATTTTTTCTTGGGCCTTGCAGGGGGTGATGAGGATGTCGAGGGTAAAATGGAGAGAAGGCTTTGATGAAGCCGGCCACGACTCGAGAGAGACCGGCAAGTCCATATTTATATTCTTTCAGCAACAAGACTGCCCGGGGTGCGAGAGGATGCGCGATATTACCTTCAAGGACCCCGAGGTGGCGGAGTTCATGGAGGATAACTTCGTGCCCCTCGCGGTAGACGTGGCCGAGGCCGCAGAGGTAGCCGAGAAGTACAACATCTCCTGGACCCCGTGCTACGTAATCGCCGACACGGACTTGAGCGAGATAGAGCAGTTCTTCGGCGTCCTTTCGCCCGAGGACTTCATCCCCAGACTCAGGCTCTCAAGGGGGCTCGCCTCCTTCCACCACGAGAGGTTTACAGAGGCGGCAGAGGACTTCGAGTGGGTGGTAGAGAACACCGAGGACAAAAGGGTGGTGCCCAAGGCACGCTACTACCTCGGTCTCTCGCGCTTTAAAGAGACCAATGACCCGGAACACCTCGCAAAGACCATCGAGTTCATGAAGGAAAACTACCCCGGAAACCAGTGGACGAAAAAGGCCTCCCAATGGGCCCATTGAGACTGGGGGGGAAACACAATCTGTAAGAAAGGTTTCCCCCCACCCCCCAGACCCCCCTTCCAAAGACTTATGGCAGGCATGGAGGACTCCCCCGAAAAA
>DATEAM010000106.1:0-5830 GCA_035288385.1 Thermodesulfobacteriota bacterium | reverse complement strand
CGCCTCCACCGGGAACCTCGCCAACTCGGTGGCCGCCAATGCCTCGGCCTGCGGAATGAAGAGCTTTGTCTTCATCCCCTACGACCTCGAAAGGACCAAGATACTCGGCACCATGGTCTACGGCGCGACGGTTGTTGGGATAAGGGGGACCTACGACGAGGTAAACCGCCTTTGCAGCGAGATAGCGGGAAAATACGGCTGGGCCTTCGTAAACATCAACATCCGCCCCTACTACGCCGAGGGCTCGAAGACCTACGGCTACGAGATAGCCGAGCAGCTCGGCTGGAGGCTCCCGGACCACGTGGTAGTGCCCATGGCCGGCGGTTCCCTCATAACGAAGATATGGAAGGCCTTCAAGGAGTTCCATACCCTCGGCCTGGTCGATGACCTCAGGAGCAGGGTCTACGGGGCGCAGGCCGCGGGGTGCGCCCCCATAGTCACTGCCTTAAAGGAGGGGAGCGACCTCATAAGGCCGGTAAGACCGAATACCATAGCCAAGTCGCTGGCCATAGGAAACCCTGCGGACGGCTACTACTCTGTGAGGACCATGCGCGAGAGCAAAGGCTGGGGCGAGGACGTAACGGACGACGAGATAATAGACGCCATGAAGCTCCTTGCACAGACTGAAGGCATATTCGCCGAGACCGCAGGGGGGGTAACATTAGGCGTAACGAAGAAACTACTGGAGCAGGGCCGTATCCCGAAAGACGAGTCCATAGTCGTCTCTGTAACCGGTAACGGGCTTAAGACCCAGGAGGCCCTCTACGGCAAGATCAAAGAGCCCGTCGTCATAAACGCTAAATTATCGGAGTTCGACGCCCTGGTGGAAGGCGGCGAGGAGAAGGGGTACGCGGTAGAGGCATAGCTGAAAGTCTTTTGAGGGGGGAGCCGCGTAATATAAGTCGACGCCGCCATTTCCGCGGCCATCCTGATCTCTTGACGCACCGGTGAGTGATTGACTCAGCGGAAAAGCCTTTCCTCGAGAAAGGTTTCTCCCGGATTCTTCCATTTTTTTGTTCAATTTTGCGATATTTCTGGTATTATGAAAGATGACCCCTTTTTTCGTTAAAGGCACGTTTTGAGCGGGAAATTTTCAATATAAAAAGGAGCGGATGCGATGACCGACCACTTCATTGAGGATAAGAGCCATAAGGTCGAGGTCGAGCTTGAGCAGATGCACGGCAAGGTCGACTTCAACGACCTCAAGAGCGGGGGCTTCATAAAACAGCGCCAGAAGGACCTCTTCACCGTCCGCCTGAGGTGCCCCGGCGGAAGGCTCACCACGGACAAACTCGTGGAGATAGCGAAGCTCGCGAAGAAGTACAGCAAAAAGGGCGTGGTGCACTTCAGCTTCCGCCAGTCCCTCGAGATACTCTACGTGGACTACAAGGACTTCAACGCCCTGGTAAAGGATCTCGAATCCATCGGGCAGAAGGTCGCCTCCTGCGGCCCGCGCGTCAGGGTCCCGACGGCCTGCGGGGGGTGCGAGTACAACCCGAACGGCCTTACCGACACCCAGGCCCTCGCCGAGATGGTGGACAAGAGGTTCTTCGGGACCCCCACGCCCCACAAGTTCAAGACCTCCTTTTCGGGCTGCCCCATAGACTGCTCCCGCACCAAGGAGATGGACCTCGGGTTCCAGGGCGTCGTGGAGCCCGTATGGGACGAGCCCCTCTGCACGGGGTGCACCATCTGCGCCGAGGCATGCAAGGAGGACGCCATAGAGTCGGACCCGGAGACGGGCAAACCCATCTTCGACCCGTTAAAGTGCATATACTGCGGCGACTGCATAAGAGCCTGCCCCACCGAGGCGTGGAAGGCGAAACGCTACGGCCATATCGTCAGGGTTGGCGGCAAGCACGGAAGACACCCGGTGGAGGCCGTAGAGGTCCACAAATTCCTCCCCGACGAAAAGGTCGCCGACGTGATAGAAAAGACGGTGGAGTGGTACAACAAGAACGGCAAGCGCGGCGAGAGGATAGCCAACACCTTGAAGCGCGTGGGTCTCGAAAAATACCTCGAGTTCATGGGGCCCCTCTTAAAGGACGAGGAAGAGACACCAGCCAAGGCCGCCGCGAGCTGATTGTTTTTGAGGGGAACTTTTTGAAAAAAGTTCCCCTCAAACTCCCCTCAAAAACTTTCAGCAATCTTCCTGAGGGAGACCCCCCGGGAGATGAAATTCGCGCAAGAGGGGGTCTCCCTCAGGAAGATGAATAGCCAAAAGTCTTTAGAAAGGGGTCTGGGGGAAACCTTTCTTCAGAAAGGTTTCCCCCAGAAAACATCTTCTAAGGAGAAGGACATGGGAGAAGTGAAGGCCGACGCCACTCTGGATCTACGCGGGGTAATGTGCCCCACGAACTTCGTGAAGACGAAATTGAAGCTCGAGGCCATGGAGCCGGGCCAGGTACTGGAGGTGGTCCTCGACAGCGGCGAGCCCATACAGAACGTGCCCAAGAGCGTAAAGGAAGAGGGTCACAGGATAATCGGGGTCGAGAAAGAGCAAGGGCACTTCAGGCTCAAGATACAGAGGTCCTGAGGAATTTTTCATATAAATAAAACCATTCGAGGAGGTAATTTATGGCCGTAAAGGTAAGGATACCGACCCCTTTAAGGAAGATAACCAACGACCGGGACGAGGTCGCGGCCCAGGGGTCTAACATCGCGGAAGTCATAGAGGACCTGGAGAAGAACTACCCGGGCCTCAAGGAGAGGATATGCGAGGCCGACGGGAACCTGAGGCGCTTCGTGAACGTTTATTTGAACGACGAGGACATAAGGTTCAAGAATAACCTCCAGACCGAAACCAGGGACAACGACGAGATGTCCATAATACCGGCCATAGCCGGGGGGGCCGGGGGGGCCGGGGGGCCGGGGGGGGCCGGGGGCCGGGGGTTTTTAGGGCACGAGAGGGCCAGGGTAAATAAACGCCGCCATAAGAGGGAGGATTCAAGGTCTTGAAAAAAAGGGTTTATCTCACATATCCGAGGGAGAGGGTAAAAGAGCCGCTTCTCTACCAGTGCGGACAGCTCTTCAAGGTGGTGACCAACATAAGGCAGGCCACTGTATCTGGCAACCTGGGCCTCGTGGCCCTCGAGCTCGATGGCGACCCCGAGGAGATAGAAAATGCCATACGGTTCTTCATAGAAAAGGGCGTAAAGGTGGAGCCCATAGAGCTCGATATAATAGAGTAAGAGGACCAGGGGGCGTTCGTCCCCTTCGATGTAGGATTATTCAGAAAAAAGAACCTCCGCCGACTGACGGGGGTTCTTTTTTAGGCCCGGAAAAGTACCGATTCATCTCGTTTACACAGGGTTTTTTGCGTATCATGCTACATTAAAAAATTCTTGACAATACTACTAAGGTATTATAATCTATAATAAACTTGAGGATACTACTAAGGTATTTTTTTGTCTCCGCAATCATGGCTTTTGCCGAATATCTTGATTTAAACTCTTTGGTTGCAAAAGGTGGCTCGCAGACCCGTGAGAAGTCAGAAAGTGCTTGAGACCGAACCCGAGAGAGAGTCCATGCCCGCGAGGGCCAGGGCCTCCGTACTTGATCTCGTTGGCAACACCCCCCTTGTACGCATAAACAGGGTCACCGATGGCATTTCCGGGGGCGTCGAAATCTATGCCAAGCTCGAAGGCTTCAACCCGGGGGGGTCTGTAAAGGACAGGCCGGCCCTCGAGATGATAGAGGACGCGGAGAATAGCGGGCGGCTTACGAGGGACAAGATAATACTCGATTCCACCTCTGGAAACACCGGCATAGCCTACGCCTGGATAGGCGCGGTAAAGGGCTACGAGGTGGAGCTCGTGGTGCCTAAGAACGTAAGCGAGGAGCGCAAGAAGATACTCAACGCCTACGGGGCGAAGGTGGTCTTTTCAAGCCCCCTCGAGGGCTCGGACGGGGCGATACGGCTCGCCTGGAAGCTCTACGTGGACAACCCCGATAAGTACTGCAAGCTCGACCAGTACAACAACCCGTCGAACCCCAAGGCCCACTACATGCACACCGGCCCGGAGATTATAAGCCAGACCGAGGGAAGGGTCACCCACTTCGTGGCGAGCATAGGCACCGGGGGCACCATAATGGGCACGGGCAGGAGACTGAAGGAGTTCAACCCCGATATAAAGGTCATAGCCGTTGAGCCCGACTCCCCCTTCCACGGGCTCGAGGGCTTGAAACACATGGCATCCTCCATAGTGCCGGGCATATACCACGAGGAGGAGCTCGACGAAAAGATCCAGATATCCACGGAGGATTCCTACGATATGGCCAAGAGGCTCGCCAGGGAAGAGGGCCTCCTCGTGGGACAGTCCTCGGGTGCTGCTATGCTCGGGGCCATAGAGACGGCGAAGAGGATCGAAAAGGGCGTCATAGTCGTGATATTCCCAGACAGCGGCGATAAATACCTCTCCACCAGACTCTGGGAGTAGGTCTTCCGGGGGAAGACCTTTCTGAAGAAAGGTCTTCCCCCAGACCCCCTTTCCAAAGACTTTCGGCTATCGCATGGGGGAGACCCCCTCGTAAGAAAATTCTTTCGCGGGGTCTCCCCCATGCGATAAATAGCTAAAAGTTTTTGAAGGGAGTTTGAGGGAAACTTTTTTCAAAAAGTTTCCCTCAAGAAATCATGGAGGTGGGCATGTTTTTCTCAGGGAAGAAGCTCAAGCTGGTCAAGGAGGCCTACGAGAGCATAATAAACCACGCCAAGGACTCCTATCCCGAGGAGTGCTGCGGCATACTCATAGGCAACTCCATGAGGGAGAGGAAGGTCTTCTACGTGGAGAGGTCCACCAACATAAACAAGGATAGGGCCCGCGACAGGTACATAATAGACCCGAGGGAGATAAACCTCGCCGACAAGCAGGCCAGGAGCCAGAGCCTCGACATCATGGGCTTCTACCACTCCCACCCGGACCACCCGGACAGCCCCTCGGAGTTCGACCGCGAGATGGGCCAGAGCGGCTACTCGTACGTAATAGTCTCCGTGAACGGCAAGGGCGAGGTCTCGGTAAAGAGCTGGATATTCAAGGAAGAGGGAGAGCCCTTCAAGGAAGAGGGGATAAAGGTAGGTCAAGGCATAGTATAAGAATAATCTTGTAACTATCTATAAATAAAAGGTGATTTTCAGGATGGACTTCAGCGAAGAACAGATCGAGCGGTACTCGAGGCACATAATCCTGCCCGAGGTGGGAGGTCGCGGCCAGGCCAGGCTCCTGAAGAGCAGGGTCTTTGTGCTCGGAGCCGGCGGGCTCGGCTCTCCGTCGCTCCTTTACCTCGCCGCCGCGGGGGTGGGCACCATCGGGATCGCCGACGGCGACTGCGTGGACCTTAGTAACCTCCAGAGGCAGATAATCCACTCCACCGAGGACGTGGGAACCCCCAAGGTCGAGAGCGCCAAGAAGACGATCGAGGGCTTGAACCCCGACGTAAAGGTCGTCCCCTTTCACGCGCGCCTTACCGTGGAGAACATAAGGGACGTAATAAGGGATTACGACGTGGTATTGGACGGCAGCGACAACTTCCCAACGCGCTACCTCATGAACGACGCCGCCTTTTTCGAGCGAAAGACCCTGGTCTCGGGGAGCATGTTCAGGTTCGACGGCCAGGTCTCGGTCTTCAAGCCCCACGACGGACAGCCCTGCTACAGGTGTCTATATCCTGAACCTCCGCCAAAGGGCATGGTGCCGAGCTGCCAGGAGGCCGGGGTCCTCGGGGCGCTCGCGGGCGTCATAGGGGTTCTGCAGGCCGTGGAGGCCGTAAAGGAGGTCCTCGGCATCGGGGAGACCCTGGCCGGAAACCTCTTGATATTCGACGCCCTCAAGAT
>DATEAM010000105.1:0-3134 GCA_035288385.1 Thermodesulfobacteriota bacterium | reverse complement strand
CCGGGTGGCCGGGAGGGGAGAGTAGCGTGGTATTACACCCTGTGCCTCCTCTTTTTCATCCTCGGCATCTTAACGAAACCCCTTATAGTGACCTTCCCCCTGATACTCCTCTGTTACGAGGTCTACATGATTAGGTCCGGGAAGAGGCTCGCCCCCCTCGCCCCCTTCTTCGCCATCGCCCTTATCGGGGCCGTGGCGGCGGTGTGGGCTCACATGGGGTCGAAGTCCATAGAGGCGGGTACCCTCTCCACCGGGGTCCTCTTCGGGGAGGTCTACCCCACGATGCTCCCAGTTTACTGGAAGTACGTATGGATGGTCGTATGGCCCTTCGGCCTAAGCGGCCTGTACGACACTGCGCGCTACGGATCCTTTCTCCAGCCCCAGGTCCTCGCCTCTCTCGTCGCCTGGGCCGTGGGGTTTGTCCTTGTCTTTATAAAGGGTTCTTCCCGTGTCCGCTTCTGGTTCCTATGGTTCTGGCTCTGGTTCCTCCCCGTGTCGAACCTGATCCCCATCCCCGTCTATTACGCCGACAGGTACATGTACCTTCCGGCTGTCGCCTTTTTCGTCCTCGTCGGGGAGTTGACGGGTAAACTGGCGGGGAAGGGAGGCGAGGGCATGGCGTGGAGAAGGGTCCTGGGATGCGCCGCCGTCGCGGCGGTTGTTGCATTCTACGGGGCCCTCGCCTCAAACCGCCTCGAGGTGTGGCGAGATGACCTCGTCTTCTGGCGGGACACGGCAAGGAAATCCCCGGGCCTTTACAAGGCCCGCTTGAACCTCGGCTACGCCTACGAGGTAAAAGGCTTTTACGCCGAGGCAGAGGGCGAGTACCTCGCCGCCATAGCCATAGACCCCACCCCCGAGGCCGTCTCCAACCTGAACATGGTAAGGGTTAAGAAGAAACTCCATGGAGACAGGTAACCCCGACTCTTCCGGGCTCGCCCGTGAGGGCGGAAAAAACCTTCCAATTGACATAAGTTACAGTTTTTGGGATAATTTTCATGTATTGACGGCTTAAAAATTCCGGTGGCCTTATGCTTCATGGGAAAAAGATAGTGGTCGTGCTCCCCGCGTACCACGCCGAGAAGACCCTCGTTATAACCTACAACGACATCCCCTTCGACATCGTGGACGAGGTCGTGCTCGTTGACGACTGCTCGAGGGACAGGACCGTGGAGGAGGGCAGGAAGCTCGGCATAAAGCACATAATCGTCCACAGGGAGAACCTCGGCTACGGCGGTAACCAGAAGAGCTGTTACACCGAGGCCTTGAAGCTCGGCGCAGACATAGTCGTCATGCTCCACCCGGACTACCAGTATACGCCGAAGCTCATAACGGCTATGGCCTCGATGATAGCCTCAGGGGAGTTCGACGTCGTCCTCGGCTCGAGGATCCTCGGCAGGGGCGCCCTCGCGGGCGGGATGCCCTTTTACAAGTACGTATCGAACAGGTTCCTGACCTTTTTTGAGAATCTGCTTCTCGGCGAGAAGTTATCGGAGTACCACACTGGCTACAGGGCCTTTTCGAAGGAGGTGCTCGAAAGGCTTCCCCTCCTTGAGAACTCGGACGACTTCGTCTTCGACAACGAGATGCTCGCCCAGGCCATCTACTTCGGCTTCAGGCTCGGCGAGATAAGCTGCCCAACCAAGTATTTTCCCGAGGCCTCTTCCATAAACTTCAGAAGGAGCGTAGTATACGGTCTCGGGGTCCTCTCTACGGCGGTAAAATTCAGGTTCCAGAAGTTCGGGATAAGGAAGTTTCCCATCTTCGATGAGAAGGCGAGGGGACTTGAGCTCGGAAGGTCCCGCGCGGCAAAGGTTTACGGACTCACAGGCAGCGGCAAGGGTTAGTCCTTTAGCTTAGTGCCCGCACTCGCCGCAGTTGTCCCCTCCGGAGTGCGAGTGGCCACCACCACCGTGCCCCCCACCAGAGAGGTTCAACCCGCAGTCCGGGCATTCGTATACGGAGTAGAAGATTTCGGCCCCGCAGGCCGGGCATCTCCCCTCGGAGACCTTCTTTTCCATCTCCTTTACCTCGGGGTTGCGTTTGTAGAAGAGTTCCTGGAGTTTTCCCGCGGCCTGGGCGGCAAGGGACTGGTTCACGAAGACGCCGAAGCCCCCGGAGCAGGATTTCCCCTGGTTCATGTTGAGGACCTTCGAGTCGAAGCCCGCGGACTTCAAGTCCGCCTGAAGGGCCCGTGCCCTGCCCAGGTCTCCCTCGGCGATGCACACAAGGGGGTCGCTGTCCACGGGGGCCTTCCTCTCGACGGGGGCGCTCTCGCCGGGGTGGACGAGGGGAACCTCGCAGCCCCTGCACTCACTAACGTGGGCGAAATACTCAGCCCCGCACTCTGGGCATATCTTTACGTCTTCTTCCATGATTTCCTCGGGTCTTTAAATGCAGCCTTGATTATACCATAGAGTCGTGGTAAAAATAAACCTCTGGGGGGAAACCTTTCTGAAGAAAGGTTTCCCCCCAGACCCCCTTTCCAAAGACTTTTGGTTACCCCCTGGGGGGAGACCCCCTCGAAAGAAGATTTCTCCAGAGGGGTCCCCCCCAGGGGGTAAACAGCTAAAAGTTTTTGGAAGAGGTCTGGAGGAACCTTTTTTCAAAAAGGTTCCTCCAGGGGAGAGGTGGCCGAGTGGCTGAAGGCAACTGCCTGCTAAGCAGTTGTAGGGGTAACACTCTACCGAGGGTTCGAATCCCTCCCTCTCCGCCATTTTTGTCAAAGGCAAAAATGGCGAAGAATCGAAAATCGAGATTAGAAATTCGACAAAAAAGACCTTCGGTTCGGTCAATTCTCGATTGGCGATTTTTAAAACCGATAACAGTCTTTCTACTTGCGCCCGTAGCTCAACTGGATAGAGCGTCGGACTACGAATCCGCAGGCTGGGGGTTCGACTCCCTCCGGGCGCGCCATATTTTTTGTCTAACCGGCGACATTCCTTATCCCAACGAGAAGTTTCACTATGCGCTCTGCTAATTCCCTGTCGACCGTAGCGGTCCTTTCAGGCACCTCTGCCGCTATCCAATCCGTATTATGGTTTATGTCAATATAAGTAACGCCCATATCGAGAAGTTCCCTTACGTACGACGCAACGGGTTCCGGCGGAATAACAGGAGCCTTTCCCCTCGCG
>DATEAM010000104.1:0-5599 GCA_035288385.1 Thermodesulfobacteriota bacterium | reverse complement strand
CCCCCCGGCCCCCCGGACCCCCTTCCAAAGACTTTTGGCTATTTACTGGTATGCGGCTGCCTATTGGGAACAGCTAAAAGTTTTTGAGGGGAGTTTGAGGGGAACTTTTTTCAAAAAGTTCCCCTCAATTTATAAAAAGGTCCCCTCAAAAAAAATGAAAAAGCTCTGGAGTCTCTTCACATCCCTGTGGCTTACGGTGGTACTCGCAGGCGCGGTCTGCGCTGTGGCGGCCTGGGGCTCGCTCGTTACCATAGGCAACCCCGAGTTTTTCAGCTCCCTCGACCGCTCCTTACTCTTTCCGAGCCTGGTGTCGGGGTTTTCAACGGACCCGGGCCTCGTTGTCTGGATATGGCTCCTCGTCTTCGTCATATTCCTCTTCGCCCTGAACACCATGGTGTGCACGGCGGACAAGGTCTACTCCGTCCTGAGGAACAAAAGGCCCTGGAGGAGTCTCTTCCCCCATATAGTCCACGCGGGGTTCCTCGTGGCGCTCTTCGGCCACTTGGCGGGCTCCATCTGGGGGTTCAGGAGCCCGGTGAACGTACTGTACATGGGAGAGACCTCTCCCGTAGCCAGGGTAGAGGGGCTCTCGGTTCGCCTCGATGACTTCGACATGGAATTGATGCCGAACGGCAAGCCGGAGTACATAAAGACGACGGTAACGCTCTTCGATGACGGCAATGAAGTCCTCACCGACGCAATAGAGATAAACGGACCGCTGAGGTACAGGGGGATCGCCTTCTACCACATGGACCAGGGGAGCCTGCCCGGAGGGCTCGTGCTCGGGGTGGAGGGCAGGAGGGTGACCGTAGCCTTCGACGAATCCTTCGAGCACGGGGGCAGGACCTTCGCGCTCGGCGAGATATACCCCGACTTCGCCCTCGACGACGGGGGAAGGGCCTACTCGCGCTCCACCGACTTCAGGAACCCCTTCATGGAGATAACCTCCGATGGAGAGGCCGCGTACCTGGCCCTCAACCGTCCCGGCTCGATGGTCCGCCTCGGAGGCAGCACCATAGAGCTTATGGACTATATGATGACACGCTACGTGATACTCACGATAAACAAGGACCCGGGCATAGGGTTCATAGTCGCAGGCTCAGCCATACTCGTCCTCGGCATGGTGCTCCTTCTCTTCTTCAGGGGCGGCAGGGGCGAGATCGTAAGGGGCGTCTGAAAGGTATAAAATAAGGAAATGGAGGTCGGGACTTGACATACGAACTTTTAACGCTCTTATTCTACCTCGTAGTAATAATCGTAGCCGCCGAGATATTCACCAACGCCATAGAGACCCTCGGCGCGAAGCTCAATTTTTCCGAGGGGGCGACGGGGAGCATCTTCGCCGCCGTGGGCACGGCGCTACCCGAGACCATGGTGCCTCTCGTTGCCATAATAGCGGGCGACTCCACGGCGGTAAGCGAGGAGGTTGGCGTGGGGGCCATACTCGGGGCGCCCTTCATGCTCTCCACACTCGCCATGTTCCTCCTCGGGCTTTCCGCCTGGCTTGCCAGGGGAAGAAGGGGGGAGGCCACCATAAGGCCCGAGCCCGGAGGGTTCAGGCGGGACATGGAGTTCTTCCTCTTCGCCTTCACGCTCGCCTTCCTCGTAGCCTTCACGCCCTACGAGTACAGGGCCCTGAGGATATTCGTGGCCTTCGTCCTCGTCCTCACATACTTCTACTACGTCATGGAGACGGTAAAGGCGAGCGCCGAGCTCGTAAAGGAAGGACACGGCACCGAAGAGACAAAGGCCCTCTACCTCTCCCTCGTATTCAAGGAGCACCTGTTCTGGGTGGTTGTACAGCTCCTCTTCGCCCTCGCCCTCATCATCGTAGGGGCCAAGGGCTTCGTACACGGCGTGGAGGGCTTGGCCGAGGTATTGAGGATCCCGGTTATTGCCCTCTCCCTCATAATAGTGCCCGTGGCTACGGAGCTCCCCGAGAAGGTCAACAGCATCCTCTGGGTAAGGAAGGGCAAGGACACCATGGCAGTGGGCAACGTCACCGGGGCCATGGTATTCCAGGGCTCGCTCCTGCCGGCCGTCGGCATATTCCTGACACCCTGGTCCGTGAACGTCACGGTCGTATCAAGCTCCATAATAACCATCCTCGCCGGGGCCTGGCTCTACCTGTTGGCCATGGGGCATAAAAAGATAATACCTGCTTATATGGTCCTTAACGGGCTCTTTTACATCGTCTTCGTGACAATGGTGATTTACATGGCAAGAGGGGGATAAGAACCATGGGGGGAACTTTTTGAAAAAAGTTTCCCCCATACCCCCTTCAAAAACCTTCAGCTGTTTGCCTATAACAGGAGGCATAAACAGGTTCATGCACAGGTTAAAAACACTCTTTCTCGCCACCCGTCCCCAGTTCTTCCCGGCCGGGGTCATACCCGTGGCCCTCGGGGCCTCTACCGCCTGGTACAAGGTGGGGGTCTTCAACGCCGGGCACTTCCTCCTCTCCCTCGTGGCGGCCCTTTTCTTCCACGCCGGGATGAACGTATTAAACGACTATTTCGATTTCAGGAACGGCACGGACAACATCAACAGGAACGCCCTCACCCCCTTTACCGGCGGCAGCCGCTTCATACAGAGGGGGATCCTGACCCCATGGGAGACTCTCGCCCTCGGGGCCTCGCTCGTCGGGGCCGGGAGCATCGTAGGGGTCTACCTCGCCCTCGAGGTAAGCACTCTCCTCCTCCTGATAGGCGGGGTGGGTCTTCTCTCCGGCCTTTTCTACTCGGCCCCGCCCTTTTTCTTCGCCGGCCGCGGCCTCGGCGAGATAGTCGTGGGCGTGGACTTCGGGGTCCTTACCGTGCTCGGCTCCTACATGGTCCAGACGGGCTCTCCGGCGCCGGAGCCCGTATTCGCCTCTCTTCCCATATCCTTTCTCATCTCGGCGCTCCTCTATATAAACGAATTCCCCGATTACGAGGCCGACAGGTCCGCCGGGAAAAAGAACCTCGTGGTGCGCCTGGGCCTCAAAAGGGGCATAGCAGGCTTCTATCTCCTCGTCGCAGGGGCTTACCTGAGCATAATCGCGGGAGTCCTCCTCGGCTACCTCCCCCTTCCCTCGCTCGCCGCACTCCTCTCCCTCGTATTCGCGCTCCCGGCGGTAACGGGGCTTGCAAGGAACTACGACCGTGGGCCGAAGCTCATACCCTCCATCAAGGCGGTAATACTCGCCCACGTCTCCTCCGGAGTTCTGCTCATCTCGGCGAATATAGGGGGCAACTTCCTGTAGTTTTTTTAGCGTCATTGTCAACCACCTCGCGCCGGCTGCCCACACTCCGATTTAAATCCGCTTCAAAGACCTTCAAAGGTCGCTTTCCGCCCCCCCGTCGGACTTGACATCCGGGCGCGGCGTACCTATTATTTACTTAGGTGATACACAGGCCGGGGGCCTGAAAGAGACTTAACGGGAAAATTTCCATTGACGAAAGGAGGAAGAAGTCATGGCCCTTGAAAAATGGCACCCATTAAAGGAACTCGAGAGCATGAGGAGAGAGATGGAAAGGGTATGGGACGAGATGTTTCCCGCCTCGAGGAGGTTTCTGCGGGAACTGCCCTGGAGGGGCGGGGCGGAGAAAGAGGCCGTGGCCCCGGCCATCGACATAGCGGACAGGCCCAGCGAGGTGCTCATAAAGGCCGAGATGCCCGGCGTGGAAAAGGACGACCTGGAGATCTCCATCCAGGAGAACACGCTGACCATATCGGGGAAGATCCGCTCCGAGAAGGAGGAGAGAGAGGAGAACTACTACTACCGCGAGAGGAGCTATACCTCGTACTCAAGGACAATCGACATCCCCTCCAAGATAAACCCCGACAAGATAAAGGCGGGCCTGAAGGACGGGATACTCACCGTGCACCTGCCAAAGGCGGATGAGGTCCAGCCGAAGAAGATAAAGGTGGAAATCGCTTAAACTAATTGGGGGGAACCTTTCTGAAGAAAGGTTCCCCCCAAACCCCCTTCCAAAGACTTATGGCTATCGCCTGGAGGGAGACCCCCCGGGAGATGAAATTCGCGCAAGAGGGGGTCTCCCTCCAAGCGATAAATAGCTAAAAGTTTTTGAGGGGAGTCTGAGGGGAACTTTTTTCAAAAAGTTCCCCTCAGCTCGGTTCAGCCCACCTCGTTATATTCCCTCACCCTGAAGGCGACCCCGATGTCGTCTTCGGCCACTTTTCTGCACGCCTCTATATCGAGACCGGGCACGGCCACCACAGTAGCCACCACCTTTGATATGTGCTTCTTAGCCTCCTTGAGGAAATAGAGTATCGCGGGGTAGGCCCTGTCGCCGAAGGGCGTTTTTACGAGCTTCTGGTATGTCTCGGAGTCCGCCGCGTTGAGGCTCACCGATACGGTGTCGACGAACATGAGCTCAGGGAGGACGTTCCTCCTGTGTACCAGGTTTGCGAGCCCGTCCGTGTCTATCCTTATCCTGAAGCCCATCTTCTTAAGGAACAGTCCCGCGCTCTTTACGAGGTCGAGCCTTATCAGCGGCTCGCCGTAGCCGCAGAAGACCACCTCGTCGTATTTCGTGGGGTCGGAGCCCACGGCGCGGACCACGTCGTTAAAGCCCGGCTCCTCTGAAAGCCTCAGGTAATGGCCTTTAACGGTATAGGACTTGAACTTGGTGCAGAAGGTGCAGTGGTTGGTGCACCGGTTAGTTATGTTGAGATAGAGGGAGTTCCTTATCCTGTAGGCTATCTTCGCCTCGCGCTCGGTGACCAGGCCGAAGAGGTCCTCGGCGTTGCCCGTGGTTATCCTCGCCACGTCTTCCGTAGTGAGCCCCTTTAGCCTTGCAATCGCCCCGGCCGTCTCCACTACAAAGGCGGGCTCGTTCCTCTTACCCCTGTGGGGCACGGGGGCGAGATAGGGGCAGTCCGTCTCCAGGAGCATCCTCTCCACGGGCACCCTCTTTATAGCCTCGTGCACTTCTGCGGCCCTGGGGAAGGTCGCCACCCCGGTAAAGGATATGTAGAAGCCCATCTTCATGGCCTCCTCTGCCAGGACCTCCCCTCCGGAGAAACAGTGGAGCACCCCTCCTATCCTGTCGGCGCCCTCGCCAGAGAGTATCTCTATGGTCTCCGAGTCGGCCTCCCTCGAATGCACGACAAGGGGGAGGTTAAGCTCCCTGGCGAGCCTTATATGCCTTATGAAGACCTCCCTCTGGACATCCCGGGGGGAGTTGTCGTAATGGAAGTCGAGGCCCGTCTCTCCTACGGCGATGACCTTCTGCCTGCCCTTGAACTTCCTCTCGAGGGCGAGCTTGCGTATGAGCTCAAAAGGGGTGTCGTCAACGGCGTCCTTCGCGTCATGGGGATGGACCCCGAGGGCCGCGTATATGAAGTCGTACCCTTCGAGCAAGGCCTCAAGCGGGGCGAAACCCTTCTCCTTGGACCAGCACCCCACGCTGACGATGGTCTTAACCCCCGCCTCCGTGGCCCTCGATATGACCCCGGCCCTGTCGGGGTCGAACCTCTCGTCGTCGAGATGGGCGTGCGTGTCTATATAAAAAGCCTTTTCCATTGTTCCGTTGGGGGGAAACTTTCTGAAGAAAGTTTACCCCCAAACCCCCTTTCAAAGACTTAAAGTTTT
>DATEAM010000103.1:0-6124 GCA_035288385.1 Thermodesulfobacteriota bacterium | reverse complement strand
GAAAACTTTTTGAAAAAAGTTTTCCCCCTGACCCCCTTTCAAAAACTTTTGGCTATTCCTGCTACGGTGCTCCCTACTGGAAATAGCTAAAAGTTTTTGGAAGAGGTCTGGAGAAACCTTTTTTCAAAAAGGTTTCTCCAGTTGAGGGGAACTTTTTTCAAAAAGTTCCCCTCAAGCCGTATTTATAATAGGCCGCGCATGTGCCCTCGTAGGAAACCATGCACGGCCCGATGGGGTTTTCCGGCGTGCACCCCGTGGCGAAGAGGGCGCACTCGTTCGGGGTTATGACGCCCTTCAAGACGTCCCCGCAGGCGCAGCCCTCGGGTTCCCTGTCGAGGCCGCCGGGGATGGAGAACTTCCTCCCGGCGTCGAACCCCGCGTATCTTTCTTTAATCGCGAGCCCGCTCGCCGGTATGGCGCCTATGCCCCTCCAACTCGCGTCCGAGACCTCGAAGACCTCGTCCATAACGGCCTGGGCCTTTCTGTTCCCCTCCCAGGTAACGACCCGTGAGTACTGTATCTCTATATCGGATCTACCCTCTTCGAGCTGTTTTACGAGCATGTAGATGCCGTGTATGGCGTCGAGGGGCTCGAAGCCCGCCACCACGCAGGGCGAGCCGTAGTCCCTTGCGAGGAACTCGTAGGCCCTTGCGCCTATTATGGTGGTGACGTGGCCCGGGCATATGAAGCCGTTTATCTCCACGCCACCCGAGTCCATGAGGGCCTTCATGGCCGGAGGCGTGAGCTTGTGGAGGCTCAGAACGGACAGGTTCTCAAGGCCCCTTTCGGCTGCCGTCAGTATGGTTGCCGCTACCGTGGGCGCGGTGGTCTCGAAGCCGACGGCGAAGAAGACGACCTCCTTGTCGGGGTTCTTCTCGGCGATCTCCACCGTGCCCAGAGGCGAATATACGACCCGTATGTCACCGCCGCGGGCCTTCTCGTCCTGGAGAGAGGTCTCGGAGCCGGGGACCTTCATCATGTCCCCGAAGGTGGCTATTATGACGTCCTTGTGGTTGACGCTAAAGTCTATTATCCTGTTTATGTCGCCGGCAGAGGTTACGCATACCGGGCATCCGGGCCCCGAGATGAGGCGGACCGTAGGGGGTAGGGCGTCCCTTATGCCGTACCGGGCGATCGTGTGGGTATGGGTGCCGCAGATCTCCATGATGTTGACCTTTTTGAAGGAGGTCTCGCGTATCTTCCTCAGGAGGCCCTGCGCCTGGTTTTTGGCTCTGAACTCGTCGATGTACTTCATCTCAGCCCCATTAAGGCTCCGATTCCGGCTCGGGGGGCTCGGGCATCGCCCTTATAAGCTCGTCTATCATCTCGAGGGTCTTAAGGGCCTCTTCCTCGTCCACCTTCTCGATGGCGAAGCCCGCGTGGACTATCACGTAGTCGCCCAACCGCGCGCCTTCAAGGAGCATGAGGCTCGCCTGTTTCCTGCTCCCTCCCACGTCCACCGTGGCGGTAAGCCCGTCCGTCTCTATTATCCTTCCGGGTATGCCGAGACACATCTTATTGCCCCTTCTCCCTCTTTATCCTCTCCAGGGCCACAACGGCCTGCCCGAGGGAGACCCCGCCGTCGTTAACAGGGGTCTTCTCGTTGGTCCAGACCCTGAAACCCTCTTTTTTCAGGAGCCCGGTAGTCATCTCCAGTAAGAGCGCGTTCTGGAAGACCCCGCCGCTCAAGACCACGTCCCTGGCGCCCTCTTCTTTACTTATAATCCTTGATAAAGAGAGTATCATCCGAGCGACCGTCCAATGGAACCTCGAGGCTATCCGGGACCTATTTACACCCGAACAAAGGTCCTCTACTACGCCCCTTATAACGGGACGTGTGTCTATAACGAGGGCCTCTCCCGGGAGTATCTCGAAGGAATAGGGTCTTTGAGCCCCCTCTGGCGAGTCCCAGGCAACGGTCTCGAGCTCTATGGCCGCCTCTCCTTCGAAGGTTATCACGTCCCTTATGCCGAGTATAGAGGAAAGGGCGTCAAAAAACCTCCCGGCGCTCGAGGTAAGAGGCGAGTTCAGCCCCCTTTTCATCATGTTTACGACGATATCGACCTTTTCCATGTCGAACCTCTCGAAGAACGCCGGATGCGCCTCATACATCTCATCTCCGAAGGTGGAGTGAAGGTAGGAGAGGGCCGTCCTCCAGGGCTCTTTTACGGCGGTGTCCCCTCCGGGGAGCCTTTGGTACATGAGGTGCGCCTTGCGTGTGAAATCCCCTCTTGTGGCGAGCAGGAACTCGCCGCCCCAGAGAGCTCCGTCGGTCCCGAAGCCAGTGCCGTCAAGGGCCACCCCTATCACCTCCCCATAGAGGTTATGCTCGGCCATGGCGCTCACTATGTGGGCGTGGTGGTGCTGCACGGGGATTATCTTTTTACCCGGGTCTTCGATAGCGGAAAAATACTCTTCGGCAAACCCGGTCGAGAGGTAGTCGGGATGGAGGTCATGGGCCACGTGGACTGGCTCGACGCGGAAGGTGTTCTTGAGGTTCTTCAGCGTCTCCCTGAAGAAGTCGAGCTCTTCGAGGTTTACGAGGTCGCCTATGTGCTGGCTCACGACGGCGTATCCGCCCTTTGTAAGGGTGAAGGTGTTCTTTAACTCCGCCCCGGTGGCGAGTATTTCCTCCATCCCCCCGCCCACGTCGATTACAACGGGTGTGAAGCCGCGCCCTCGCCTCAAGACCCTTTGAGCGTCTTCTCCCCGGGTGAACCTCACTATCGAGTCGTCCACCCTCATGTAGATGGGCCTGTCGTGAAGGAGGAAGAAGTCCACGAGCGGAGAGAGCCTCTCCACGGCCTCCTCGTTCGATATGACTATCGGCTCCTCGGAGAGGTTCCCGCTCGTCATGACGAGGGCGGTAAACCCGGCGCCCTCGACGCTTAAGAGGAGGTGATGGAGCGGAGTGTAGGGGAGCATGCACCCGAAGGACCTGACCCCCGGGGCCACGGCCCCGGAGATGGTGTTCGGGTATTTCTTCTCCATTATGACTATGGGACGGAGCGTTCCTTCGAGGGCCTTTATTTCTGCGTCGTTAAAGGAACACAATGACCTTAACCGCTCGATGTCGCGGGCCATCAAGGCGAAGGGCTTGTTGCTCCCCTCTTTCTGCCCCCTTACAAGGGACCTCCTCTTCCTCTCCCTCAGCCTCCTTACGGCCCCGTCGTTTTCTGCGTCGCAGGCGATGTGGAACCCCCCGAGGCCCTTTACGGCTATTACGGCCCCCTCTTTAATGAGCCTGGCGGCCCTCGCTATCGCGGAAAAGTTGACCTCCTCTGTTATAGGACCGGAGGTAGCCCCCCGGCCCCCCTTCGCCCCTTTTTCAATAAGCCAGGCCCTTGGGCCGCACTCGGGGCAGGCGTTGGGCTGGGCGTGGAAGCGCCTGTTTCCGGGGTCGCGGTACTCCTCCTCGCACTCCGCGCACATGGGGAAGCCGGACATGGTGGTCTTGGGCCTGTCATAGGGTATGTCGAGGATTATGGAGTACCTCGGCCCGCAGTTGGTGCAGTTTATGAAAGGGTACCTGAAGCGCCTGTCATCGGGGGAAAAAAGCTCTCGAAGGCAGTCCGGGCACGTGGCTATGTCAGGGGAGACGAGGGTGAACCTGCCCTCCTCTGGCAGACTCTCCTCGATTCTAAAGTCGCTATAGACCCCGGCGGGCCCGAGCCTTTGGGTAATGAGGCTCTCTATCCGTGAGAGCGGCGGAGGCGAGGCCCTCATCTCGGATATGAAGGCCTCCACGCCCGCGCCCTCGACCTCGATAACGACCCCCTCGGAGTCGTTAAGGCAGAAACCGCGGAGGTTATATTTCCTGGCGAGGTTGTAGACAAAGGGCCTGAAACCAACTCCCTGCACCACCCCTGTTACGTGTATGCGCGTCCTCATATCCATTAATTTTTTTTAAAAAAACCTCATGGCACGACGGTCATCATCTCTCCCGTAAGGTAGTTGACCCATGCGTCTATACCCTCTCCCGTAACGCAGGAGGTCTCGAATATCTTTAGCCCGGGGTTTATGGCGAGGGCGTTCTTGCGAGCCCTCGCCATGGAAAAGTCCGTATGAGGGATAAGGTCCGTCTTGTTTATGAGGAGCACGTCGGAGGCGTGGAAGATGGCCGGGTACTTAAGCGGCTTGTCGTCCCCCTCGGGAGCGCTCATTACCACCACCTTCGCGTCCTCTCCGAGGTCGTACTCCGCGGGGCAGACCATGTTGCCCACGTTCTCTATTATGAGGAGCCTGACCTCGGGGTGCGAGAAGAGCCAGTCGAGGGCACCTCCGACGAGGTGCGCGTCGAGGTGGCAGGCCTTCCCCGTGGTTATCTGCCTTACTGGCACGCCGTGCTTTTTTATCCTTTGGGCGTCGAGGTCGGTCTGGAGGTCGCCCTCTATTACCGCCACCTCGAGCTTGCCCTTCAACGCCTCGAGGGTCTTCTCTATGACCGAGGTCTTCCCCGAGCCAGGGGAGCTCACCATGTTTATGGAGTAGACGCCGCGCTCCCTCAATAGCACTCTGTTCTCGCCGGCGAGCTCGTCGTTCTTTGAAAGTATCTTCTCCTTTATCGTAAAGTCGTGCATTTCCCCCCCTTCCCCTCGAAGTTTTCTGTCCGTGTGCACGAAGCCCCTTAAGAGGCCTCCATGGATACAATCTCGAGCTCAGTGCCCGAGAGCTCCTCTATGTGAACCCCCTCGCACCTCGGGCAGAGCTGGAGGAAACCCTCCATGTGGAATTTTTCCCCGCACCCGGTGCACCTGCCGAGATAGGGGACCTCCTCTATGTCGAGTGCGGCGCCCTCGAACTCTGTCCCCTTGACATAGGCCTCGAAGCAGAAGCTTAAGGCCCGCGGCTCCACGGCCGTAAGCTCTCCTACTCGGACCTTTAGCCTCTTCAGGCCCTTCAAGCCCACTCTTGCCATATGCTCCCTCACTATCTCCATCATGCTTATGGTAATGGACATCTCATGCACCGGACCTCTCCTTCAGCTCAACGCCGAGGGCCTTCAACTCCCCCGCCACGAGCTCAGCAACCCTCGGGAGCTTGCTTGCCACCCCGGCCGAGAGCTCGAGGCCCGGGCGGATGTGGGCGGGCTCCATGCCGAAGACCACCACCTCTGCCTCCATGCCCTCGAGCCTTGCCATGGCGAGGAGGTCGGTTATCCCTATGTCGTGGGCCGTGGTAAGGGGCCTCGGGGCGCCCGGAAGGTCCTCTGCCGGTATCCTGTATATGGTGCCGGGAGAGGACCTCGAGGATACGGCGTCTATGATGATGACGTGGGTATAATTCTTGAGGAGCGAAAGGAGCTTTAAGGCCCCGGTGCCTCCGTCCACGGCCGTGACTTCGGGAGGGAGCACGTACCTCCTGCTTATATACTCGACGGCCCTTACGCCGAGGCCCTCGTCCCCGAGGAGTATGTTGCCCACGCCGAGGATTAGAAAACTTCTGCCGTCCTTTTTCTTCATGGCGATAAAAGGGCGGGGCGCCTTTCGACCCCGCCCTATCAGACTCCCCTCAAAAACTTTTAGCCGGGCCCTCTAAGGAGCCCCCTGGAGGGAAAAGCTAAAAGTTTTTGAAAGGGGTCCGGGGAAAACTTTTTTCAAAAAGTTTTCCCCGGGTCTTCATATCCCCACCCTTACGGTGTAGCTTAAGCGGGCCTCTTCGCCGGGGGGGACTTTTACGTCGAACCTTATGGTGAAGGCGTCCACTTTTTCATAAGGGTGGCTCGAGGTTACCACCTCCCATGTGTTTGTCAGCCCCTCCACGACTCCGACGGTGACAGTCGAGCTCTTCTGGTTCCTCAAGACCACCTCCCAGGCGGTCTCGTAAAGCCGTGTCGATATCTGGCGGAAGCTCGTCTGTGTCCTCTCGGCCGTTATGTCGAAGGCCGATCCTGTTCGCACCCTCACCTCCTCGCCCGTGGCCGTGTGAGCAATAGCGTCCTCTCCAATGAACTCCAACGAGCCCGATTCGTCGAGCTTGTAGAGACGCATTATGCCGGCGGGAAGAGGAACCCCGAGGTTGTCTTCCCCGGTGTTCCTGAAGCTTATGTATACGTTAACGGGCTCTCTCGTCCCGGGCTCGGTATGCCTCGAGGCATAAAACATCCCCTGGCTCTTTACGAGAA
>DATEAM010000102.1:0-3787 GCA_035288385.1 Thermodesulfobacteriota bacterium | reverse complement strand
CCCCCCTCGCCCCCACCGGCCCCCCCGGCGTCCTTGTCGTAGAGGAAGCGCAGGATGAACTCGCTCTTGTAGAGGGCCCCGAAGTTTATGGTGTGGAGTATTATCGCCAGGACCGATATGACGCCGGTGGTGATAACGGCGATATAGTAGTTGGACGTTCCCGAGGCCATGCCCACGGCAAGCGAGAAGAAGACGTAGGCCGTGTCCTTGGTGTCCTTGACGACGGTTCGAAATCGTATGATGGAAAGCGCCCCCACAAGGGCGAAGGCCCGCGCCAGGCTGTTGCCTATGATCATCATCACCGACGAGACTATCACCGCCACGAACACGAGGGTGAGCACGAAGGACTGGGAGTATGAAAGCCCCTTGTGGGTGTACCGGTACACCCACGCGACGATGAGCCCCAGGGCTATGGCGAGGCATATGTTGACCACGATGTCCAGGGGGCTGTATATCAGTATGTCTCCTATGGCTATAAAGGGGTTAGAGTCCAATTCTTATCCTCCTCCATTCTGTTTTTTTCTCCCCCGGTCGGATGAAATGCCCCGGGAGGCTCATTCGAGGTTTTCCGCCATGCCCGTCCTCTCCATGCCCTTGCAGTACTTGGAGACCGAGACCCTCTGGAGCTCGTAGCTCTGGATGAGGCGGTGGAACCACGCCGGGATGTGGCGCTTGAACTTCACCTCCACCACGGAGTAGCCGGGCAGAAATACCCTCCGGCGGTCCGTGGGTCCGGTAAAGAGCCTGCCCGTGACGGTGGACTCGAGGGACTCGTCAAAGGTGACGCGGAAGTCGGGCGCGTACTTGCTTACATAGGGCCTGCGCTCGTAGTCCACGAGTAGCCGCGGCTCGAGGCGCATGCGGAAACAATCGAAGACAAAGGCAGTGACAAGTTCGTCCGTGCCGGCGAGCTTAACCATCTCGTCCGTGAACTCCCGGGGGCCGTTCTCGAGAGCGTGCACTATGTGCCTCGGGAGCTCGACCCGGTGCTTGTATACGAGGGCGTTGTAACGGCCCTTGACCTCGAGGAATATGACGCACTCCTCCTCCTTCGAGTCCGTGTAGGTGCGTATCCTGTACTTGCGTCTGCACATGACGCCGTCTATCTTCTCGTAGTAGTTGCTGTACACCTCGTCGTCGAAGTAAAGGGACCTTACGAAGTACCTCTGGTGGCGTCTCTCGCTCACGTAGGGGTCGAGGGCCATGAAGAAGCCGAGCTCGCTCTCGAGCTCCCGCCTCGCGTCCCTCGATAGGACGTACTTGAACTCGAAACGCGAGAAATGGAGCTTGGGCTTCATGGCCAGACCCCCGCTCTGCCGGACCCGCCGACGGCGCCCCGGACCTTCGGGTCCATGAGCTCGATATAGGGCGTAAAGAACTCCGGGAGCTCCACCCTGTCGGAAAAAGTATCGTCCGTTGCGGCCCTGTCCACGGAGGCCGAGTCCACGGTGGAATCCAGGTAAACGCCTTTCTCCTTGCCAACCTCGGCGTCGAGGAAGGAGTCGTATATCTTTACGCTCGAGTCCTTGTCGGCCGTTATGGCGGCAGAGGCGCCGGCAAGGCGGCTCTTCAGGACAAGGGCGTGTCCCCCGTCCCCGTACTGCCAGTTCTTCTTGTACGCGTCTATCGTCCTGGCGTTTCCGGAAAGCTCCACGTTATAGAGTACGGCCCTTGAGCCGTCCTTTGCCTGCACACCTATCTGGTTTTCGGCTATGAGGGTGTTCCATACCAGTACGTCTGTGCCTTCGCCCACGGATATCCCCTTGTCCCCCGAGCCCTTCATGCTGCTTCCGGCGACGACCACCTGGCTCGACATGAGGTCGAGGGCGTCGTTGCCGGAGCCTGAAAATCTCGAGTTTATTATCTTTCCCCTCACGTAGTCGAAGTCCACGGCGTCGGAGTTGGCTCCGGTGAACTCCGATGCCCGGACCGTCACCTCCGAGTATACGGCATGTACCATGTCGTCTACAACCGAATTGTCGGAAAAGGCGCAGTCGGCTATCTCCACATTTCGCACCCCGTGTATGGAGAGCATGGCCGAGTACTCGACGAACCTGTGAACGGCGCCGCTCCCCCCGCTGAACTCGCAGCCCCTTAAAACCGACCCGTCGGCGCCAGCTCCGCTAAGGACCACCGCGCCCCAGGGCCCGTACCCGGGTTTTTCCCGCAGGAACCTTACCGGCTTCCCTTTCTCGCCCCGGGCCTCGAGCCTTCCCCTTACCATGAGAAGAGAGCCCGGCGAGAGGCGGACCGTCGTCCCCGGGCGAAGGACAAGGTCTCCGTCAATCTCCCTTATGCCTTTAACCACCACCTCGCCCGACCATTCAAGGGTTTTTCTCGGGCCCTCTACGGGTATTACATGGAAGGTTCTATCGAGGGGGTGGACCTCGAGGCTATCGACGCGCTCGAGTTCCGAGACCCTGTCCACGCCGTAGCCCGCCCTGATGCCCGTAATCGTGTTTTTGCCCTCGCCCCCGATGTGGAGGAAATAGCTCGCGCCCCTTACCTCGGCGTCACGTATTATGTCAAGGTCGTCTGTCTTCGGGGCGGTCATCACCCTCCTGGAAAAGAGAGGGACATTTACCCTGAGGGTCCTTCCTTCGGATTTGGCAAGGTGCGTTACGTCCCTTGATTCCTCCCTGCCGTCGGCCATGAAGGAGATCTTTACGCCCTCCGGTCTTTTTACGGGAGAGGAGAATTCGACTTCGAGGTACTTAACCGTCGTAAACCCCTCGACGTTTACCTGCACGGTCTCCCCTTTCACGGAGTAAGAGGCCAGGGGAGGGGTATTCAGGTATGCGTCCCTTATCTCCGAGAGGCTCTTTTTGAGCCTGTCCCTGAAGGCCCGGACCTCCCTTGCCACCTCCCGCGGGCTAAGGACAAAGGTGGAGTCGAAGTGGAGGTTCGCGTCCCTCTTTATCGAGGCCTCGAGGCGGGCGGTGTCGGCGGCGGCTTCCATAAGGAACTCCTCCCCGCCGCCTGCGAAGAACTCCTCCACGGCGCTCTGCTTAGCCTTAAGGAACCGCTGGTCCCTGTGGAGCCTCTCGAATATTATGTTGGTGACGACGTCCCTCGGGTTTGTCTGCTTGGAGAGCCATTTTACGTAACGGCCGTAGTGCCAGCCCATGGGGTCCCAGACCACGGGGACGAAGGCGCCCATGGCCGGGTCGAAATAGAGCCTCCAGTTGTGCTCGTTATCGTAGTGCGCCGTCATGGATATGGTTATGTGGGCGGCGAAACGCGCCCATGCGTCGAGGTCTATGATGTCAAGGAGGGCGTCCATATCCTCGGTGTAGACGGCGGAGGAGAGGCTTTTTAAGGCCTCGTTCCACTCCGGGGGGTTATGGTCGTTCACCGAGGCCTTTGTCCAGTACGCCGGGTTTAAAAAGACCTCGTTCGGGACCCCGGAGAAGGAGTCCCTGCCGACGAGCTCTCCCACGTAGAGGTCCCCGGGCATAAGAGAGTTTCTACGGAGGAGCTGCTCACCGGGCTGCTCCGCAAGGAGGTGCACCCCCGAGTATCTGCCGTTTATGTACACCTCCACGAACCCGCTCTCGGGTACGGGGAGAGCGAGCCTCCTGGCGAGGAGATAGGAGAGGTGGTCGGGCACTATGGAGCTGGTCTTCGGGATTATGAGGTTGAAACTTCGCATCCCCTTGTAAAGGCGGCCCTTCCTTGTCTTTATCCTTATCGATTTTTTCTTTCCCGCCCAGTGGTATGAAAAATCTCCCCTGTAGCGCATCTTGACCTTGTGGACCTCGCCGTCAGGGTACATGAGGGCGGCCTC
>DATEAM010000101.1:0-12097 GCA_035288385.1 Thermodesulfobacteriota bacterium | reverse complement strand
AAGCTCTCCGGCAGGGGGCAGGTGGGCCGGGGGGGCCGGGGGGGCCGGGGGGGCAGGTGGGCATGGGGGCAACGGGGCAGGTGGGGGCCGGGGGGTAGGGGGGATTGCGAGCGTCAACAAAAGGCGACGGGCCCTCTCCGGCAAAGACTAAGGCTTTGGGCTTTGAGATAAACTTATAAAAGACACGGGGGGTAGATAATGGTTGAGGAAAAGAGAGAAGAGGAGAAAAAGGAAAAGAAGCACGTCTGCACCATATGCGGAAAGCCTTCGGACATGACCATATGCCACGCCTGCGAGGACAAGATCCGCGGCGAGGTCCTTGACAAGAAACACGATATAAACAAGGCCGGAAGGACCGATACGGGCAGGAGGTAGCCGCCCCGCGGTCGTAATCCGGGAAGGTCCGGGAGGTGGTTTTTACGCCTGAAAAAACACAACGGAGGTTTTTCCCATGGCCGGAAGAGGAACGCAGAGGATGATAGACGAGCTCGCAACCGCGCACAATACCGAGATAGCGGGGTACTTTTTCTACAACACCGCCGCCGAGCTCATTGAGGACGAAAAGGGCAAGAAGGTCTTTATCAGCCTCGCCAAAGAGGAGCTCGACCATATAAAGGTTGTCAGGGCCATCTCCGACTCCTTGAAGAAGGGCGGAGGCTGGATGAGCTACGAAGATGCCGTGAAGAGGGGCACGCCCGAGACGGTAAAGGGCCTGCCCATATTCCAGAAGGAGAGCGAGCTCACCGAGAGGTTCAGGACAAACCGGACGGACCAGAACGCCATGAATATCGCCATAGAGAACGAGGATAAGGCCGTCGATTTTTACACGAGGCTCCTTAACGAGGCCGCTGAGCCCGAGGAGAAGGTGGTCCTTACAAGGCTCCTCGAGATGGAGAAAAATCATCTTAAGATCCTGAGGTGGGAGTACGAGGGGCTCGTCAAGAACGGTTTCTGGTGCGGGATGATGGAGTACAGCGTGGAGAAGGAGAGCGAGTAGATGGTCTACGACGCGATAGTGGTGGGGCTCGGCCCTGCCGGCTCAACCGCCGCCCGCACGCTGGCCTCCAGCGGCCTGAGGGTGATCGCCTTTGACAAGGAGAGGTTCCCGAGATACAAGCCCTGCGGGGGGTGCATATCGACCAAGGTTGAAAAGGCCCTCGGCTTCGACCTCTCCGGCGTGATCGAGGAGACGGTAAGGGGCGCGGCCTTTACCTACAAGTCCACAAGGATGATGGAGATACTCTCCGAGCGTCCCGTGGGCTATAACGTGATGCGGGGCGCCTTCGACTCCCTCCTCCTTGAAAAGGCCCGCGAGGCAGGAGCCGAGACGGTGCTCGGGTGCAGGATCAAGGGCGTCGAGGACGACGGCTCCGTCGTGACAGTAACCTCCGCGGACGGCGAGAGCTTCAGCGCCAAGTTCCTCGTCGGGGCCGACGGCGCGTCCGGTTTCGTCGGAAGAGACCACTTCGGCCTCGACCCGAAAGAGGCCGCCGTGTCCATAACCTCCGAGGTCCCCTATGACAGGGGCTCCTTGCCGGACCTGGGCGGCAAACTGTTTATAGACTTCGGGGGCGTACCCTTCGGATACGGGTGGATCTTTCCCAAGGAAAAATTCCTCTCCGTGGGCATAGCCGGTGACGCCTGCAAGATAGGCGGCAAGGTAAAGGATTATTTCAACACCTTCGTAAAGAGCCACGAGGTCCTCAAGGGTTTCGAGATAGTGGAGAGGACGGGATGGACGGTGCCCGTCTTCTATGACTCGGGCAGGGAGGCCTTCAAGGGCAGGGTCCTCCTTGCGGGCGACACGGGCCACCTCGTCGACCCCTTCCTCGGCGAGGGCATCTATTACGCGATAATGACGGGCCGGGCGGCGGCAACCACGATAGCCGACTGCATAAGGGACGGCAAGGAAACTCCCCTTGCCTACCAGAGATGGCTCACAGAAGAGATCCACCCGGAGTTCGAGGCCGCCGGGAGGATAAGCGACCTCGTATACAACCACCCCAGGCTCTGGTACAGCATCCTCGAGAGAGAACCGGGCATCATGCAGAGGTTCTACGACGTCATAAGGGGAGAGGAGTCGTGCAGGAGCTTTTACGACGGGGTGTACGGAAGAATACGCTCGAAGCCCTGGAAAGTCATAAGAAGGTGGGTGCAGAGCAGGCTCCTGCCTTCGTAGGACCTGGGGGGAACCTTTCTGCCCCTTGGAGGGAGACCCCGTGGGAGAAATCTCTGACGAGGGGGTCTCCCTCCAAGGGATAACAGCTAAAAGTTTTTGAAAGGAGTTTGAGGAAAACTTTTTTCAAAAAGTTTTCCTCAAGAGTCCCATGATGAAAAGCGCCCTTTTAATCTCACTCCTTTTTGTCTTTCTCATCGTCTCTATAACTCCGCTACAGGCCGAGGATTATTATGCCGGCGAAGCCCCCTGGCTCGGGCTGACCATAAGGGAGGGCGCCGGGGGGGGCGGGGGCTATAGCGCCGTGGTGGTCGAGGACGTTATCGAGGGCGGCCCCGCCTGGGATGCGGGGGTGACGAGAGGCGACGTCATACTGGAGATAGACGGCTCCGGCGTAAGAAGCACCGGGGAGTTCGTAAACAGGGTAAGGAGTTTCGGGGCCGGGGGGGCCGGGGGGGCCGGGACAGCCGTGCACCTCGTAGTGGAAAGGGACGGCCAAAAAAGAGACCTTTACGTAAACCTCTCCGGCGGGTCCCGGGCTTACCCGTGGACCTCTTACCCACGTTACGGCACCCCTTACGGCCCTTCTTATGGCCCCTCTTACGCCCCCCCCGGCTCTCCTTACGGATACTACCCGACTTACCTTTATGGGATGAAAGACGACGGGGTTTATGCTACAATGTATTTTAGGGCGATGACGCTCCTTGACCTCCGGGACGAACAGAGAGCCGAGGTAATGGCCCTTATGAACCGCTACGAAAAGGGTACGATAAGGCTCTCCGGGGAAATTCAGATTCTGGAGGTGGAGCTTGGAGGGCTTCTCATCGAAGACCCCGTCGACTTGAAGAAGGTCAGGGCCAGGGTGGACGAGATGGCAAGGGTCGAGGGTGAGCTCAGGTTTTTAAGAATTACGTCGTACGAGGAGCTTAAGGGGATACTCACCCCGGAGCAGAGAATGAGGCTCCAGGCCATGATGCCCTTTGCAGACGCCCCTTTCTTTTACGGAAGATGAGGGGGCTTAACCGGTAACACGCGTAAGCACTTACGAAAGGGGGTAAATACCATGAAGCGCTACGTAATCCCGAGAGTGGCACACTGTGCCGAAGGCTGCCGAAGAGAGTCCCGGGCATGACGTTAAACTGCCCGCCTTTTTTTGCCCGCCCGTATACCAGCCCGACAGCCCCCCGCCCCCCCAGCCCCCCCGGCCCCCCCGGCCCACGGTTCACAGGGAAAAAATTTGTGCTAAAATGAAGCTAAAGGGAAACTTTTTGAAAAAAGTTTCCACTCAGACTCCCTTTCAAAAACTTCATGCTATTTCCTCTAAGGGACTCCATTACCAGGAAATGGCCAGAAGTTTTTGGAAGAGGTTTGGAGAGACCTTTCTTCAAAAAGGTTTCTCCAAAAATTAGACACAGGGGGTTTTAACATGACCATAGAGTGGACTAAAAACCTTTCAACGGGTGTAAAGTGGCAGGACGACCAGCACAAGGAGCTCTTCGCCAGGATAAACCGGCTCCTTGACGCCATGAGCCTGGGCCTGGGAAAGGACGAGGTCCTCAAGGTCTTCAAGTTCCTCGACGAGTACTTCGTGGTTCACTTCGAGGCGGAGGAGCAGGCGATGCACAAGTACGGCTACCCCGAGACCCTGAGTCACCTCGAGGAGCACACGAAATTCATCGATGACATCTCGAGGCTCGAGAAAGAGGCCAAAGTCGGGGTGACGTCAAGCCACGTCATCCAGACTCAGCGCCGGGTAGTGGACTGGCTCGTGAACCATATAGGGAGCATAGACAAGGAGCTCGGGGCCTTCTTGAAGGAGGCCGAGAAGAGGGAGAGGAAGTAGAAGGCCGTGACGCGCGGGGGGGCGGGGGGGGCGGGGGGTCGGTATAATTTCAGGCCATGATAAAGTGGGGAGGTTTTACTCCGGGCCAATGCCCGGGACCTCCCCCTTTTTGCCCCTCGAGATTACCATGACCCCGGCGATTACGAGCGCCATGCCCGCGGCCTGGAGGGCGTCCATGCGCTCTCCGAGGACGACCCAGGCGAGAAGGGCCGTGGAGACCGGCCCTATGGAGCTTACCACGGCGGACCTGCTCGCCCCTATCCTCTTTATGGCGAGCGTGACGGTTATTACCGGTACGAGTGTCGAGAGGACGGCGATAAGAGCGAGCCAGGCCCACACTGCCGGCTCTTCCGGGACGTGCCTGCCGTGCCATGTCGTTATGAAGGCCGCGGCCGCGGCAGTCGTAGAGTAGGCGGATATCTTCACCGCCGACACCCTCCTTGCCAGGACCTCGGTTATAAGGTAGCTCACCGAGAATATCACGGCCGAGAAGAATACGAGTACCGCGCCGAGGGCCTGGAGCCTGAACCCCGAGGAGTAAACCTTGAGCGCCAGAAAAAGCCCCGTGTACGTAAGTACGAGGGATATCACCTTGCGCGCGCCCATCCTTTCCTTGAAAAAGACCGCCGCGAGCACGACGACGATCGCCGGGTAGGTGTACATGATGATCCTCTCGAGTGTGGCGTCGAGGTAGAGGAGCCCGTAGAAATCGCACAGCGCCGCCGCGTAGATGCCGATAAAGCCGCTGAAGACGAGGATTGCGACGTCCCTCGTCCTGGTCCTGCCCGAGGGAAAGACCAGGACCAGTAGCCAGAAAAAGGGCGCGGCGATGGCGAACCTGAGGGCGAGAAGCGTTACGGGCTCTACGCCGTAGGCGTAGATTATCTTGGCGAATATCCCCTTTGCCGAGAAGCTCACAGAAGATACTACCGCAAAGATATAACCCTCTATTTGTGACCTTTCTTTTCCCATGGGCCGAGATTGTTTGAGGCTAATGTTTTAACATTTACCCCGGGGAAAACCACCGTAAAAAATCACCCCTCCCCCCTCCCGCTCGGTTTTTTTGAGGGGACTGCGCCGGGGGCGTCCCGGAGAAAGCTTCCTTGACTTTCCCCCCGGTTTATAATATCTTAATTTATATAGTTTTTTAATCCCCTCATAGTATCGAAAAACCCCTTGGTCCAGGAGTTAAGGAGGGGGTCTTTTTGCCATGAACATAGGCAGTAAATTAATACTCGCTTTTCTACTCGTCACCCTTTTACCCACCGTTTTGCTCGCCCTTCTGACCACGAGAATAATCAGCAACAGCATGCACGCCGACGCCCAGCTGACCATAAACAACGACCTCAAGGCGGCCTGGATGCAGTACTACTCCAGGGCCCACCAGATGCAGTACGGCATGCTTCAGGCCTCCACCGAGCTGCACATAAAAGAGGCGATAAAGGAGGGGGACAGCGCCCTCTTGCGCCAACAGCTCGAGGCCTGGAAAGAGTTCAGGCCGCATGTGGACCTCTGGGCGATAGTCGACGAGAGGTCAATGGTAATTGCCTCTCTTAATACCTCAGAGGCCGGCTACCCCCTTGCGATAAACGGGCTTGTGCGAAAGGCGGTCATGGAGAAGAGCTCCTTTATCTCCACCGAGGTCATCCCTTCGGGCGTGCTCGCTCACGAGGGCCTTGCCGAAAAGTCCAGGGTCCCCGTAAAGAAGGGGGCCGAGGCAGCCGGGGAAGGGGGAGGAGGTGAACGCGTGCTCACCGACGGGCTCGTCCTCACGGTGGTTACCCCCGTTGAGGACGTATCAGGCTCCGTCATAGGGGTGATAGTCACCGGCGACCTCATAAACAACGACACCTTCGTCCCCGATACCTTCGCCGAGACCTTCACGGGCTCTCTCGTTACCATAGCCCTCGGGGACGTCCAGGTGGCGACGAACGTTGTCACCGAGTCCGGCGAGAGGACCCTCGGGCACATCGTGCCGGGCGCCGCGCTCGCTGAGATTGAAAAGGACAGGGGCTTCAGGGGCGAGACCTCCATAGCGGACAAATTCTACATCACCGCCTTCGACCCCATAAAAAACCACGAGGGGAAGGTCATAGGCTCTCTTTTCGTGGGGGCCCCCACCGAGACCTTCATGGCCCTCAAGAACGAGAACATAAAGACCATACTCACCATAGCCCTCGGGGCCCTCCTTATAGCCGCCCTGGCGGCCTTCATCCTCATGTACGCCATACTGAGGCCCGTTATGGCGCTTAAGAGAAAGGCACAGCTCGTTTCCGCCGGGGACCTCAACATCAGCCCGGGCGTACACAAGAAAGGGGACGACGAGATAACGGACCTGGCGATTACCTTCGACAAGATGGTGGAGAACCTGAGGGACAAGGAGGCACGGATAAGTGCGAGCCAGGAGGAGCTCAGAGAGCAGAAAAACCTCATAGAGTCCATCATAAACAGCATCCCCTACCGCCTCTACGTCCTCGACAGGTCCATGAAGATCGTCGTGTGGAACAGACAAGCCTGCCTGAACTGCCCCGTGTGCAGGTGCGCCCAAGGCCAGGACTGCCGGAACCGCAACTTCATCTCACACATCTTGAACGACGATCTTAAGGAGGGCCTCTCCGAGATTATCGAGAGTGTTTTCGAGACTGGAGGGGCACGCCAGCTTACGAGAAGGTTCGTCTTGAACGAGCCCTCGCACAGGGAGGTCTATCTAAGGATGAACATATTCCCCATACTCTCCGAAAAGGGCGGCCCCATTGATTACGTGGTGTGGATGGGCGAGGACATAACGAAGACCAAGGAGATGGAATCGAGCGTCATAGCAAGCGAGAAACTCGCGGCCATAGGTCAACTCGCCGCGGGCATGGCCCACGAGGTGAACAACCCGCTGGGCGGAATACTCAACTGCCTCTACAACCTGAAGAACAAGAAGCTCAACGAGCAGAGGAGGTCCGAGTACCTCGGGTTCATGGAGGACGGGATAACGAGGGTGCAGAACATAGTGAGGGGACTCCTTGATTTTTCCCAGCAGCACGCCCCCACCCCGAGCCTCACCGACGTAAACTCCATGATAGAGGGGATAATACCGCTCTTCGGCCACTACTTGAAAGGCAGGGACATAAGGCTCGTCAAGAACCTCGGCGAGGGGTTGCCCCAGATTCTGGTGGACAGGCACCAGATAGAGCAGATACTGGTTAACCTCATACTGAACGCCATCCAGGCCGTTGACGGAGACGGCCTAATCGAGGTCACAACGAGGTTCGAGGGGTCGTGGTACCTTATAACGGTCTCGGACAACGGCTGCGGCATCCCCGCGGAGAACGTGCCCAAGATATTCGACCCCTTCTTCACCACCAAGGGGGTGGGAAAGGGAACGGGTTTGGGTCTTTCCGTCAGCCGTGGTATAATAGAGCGGCACAAAGGCAGGATCGAGGTGGGTAGCCGCTCTGGCGGCGGCACCATCTTCAAGGTATACCTGCCGCTTATGACCTGAGAGAGGGAGGCGACCCATTGCCAAAGACCCCTAAGATACTCATCGTTGACGACGAACCCCTCATGAGGGTCTCAATAAGCGACGCCCTCAAGGAGGATGGCTGTGAGGTCTCGGAGACCCACCTCGGGAGCGAGGGCATAAACCTCATCAGGGACGGCGGGATCGACATAGTGATAACGGACCTGAGGCTTCCGGACACGGACGGCATAGAGGTCCTCAAGTCCTGCAGGCGCTACTCACCCGAGACCATGGTCATACTGATAACCGCCTTCGGCTGCGTGGACACGGCCGTAGAGGCGATGAAGTTCGGCGCCTACGACTACGTGACGAAGCCCTTTTCCATGGACGAGCTCCTGCTGATGATAAAACGCATAATCAGGCTCAGGGACCTCGAGGAGGAGAACAGGCTCCTCAAGAGTCGCATCGAGGGCAGGTACGACTTCAGCGGCATCATAACCAAGAGCGAGGCGATGAAAAATCTCCTCGATAAGGTGAAGATAGTATCCCAGACCGACTCCACGGTGCTCATCCAGGGCGAGAGCGGCACGGGCAAGGAGCTCATAGCCAACGCCATCCACTACAACTGCCCGAGAAAAGACGGGCCCTTCGTCAAGATAAACTGCGCGGCGTTGCCCGAAACGCTCCTCGAGGCCGAGCTCTTCGGCTACGAAAAGGGCGCCTTCACGGGGGCGGTGAAGCAGAAAAAGGGCAGGTTCGAGCTTGCCCACAAGGGGAGCATCTTCCTTGACGAGGTGGGGGAACTCACCCTGTCCATACAGGTAAAGCTCTTGAGGGTCCTTCAGGAAAAGGAGTTCGACAGGCTCGGGGGCACGCAGACCCTTAGCGCGGACGTCAGGATAATATGCGCGACCCAGAGGGACCTCAAGGCCGAGGTCCACAGGGGTAACTTCAGAGAAGACCTCTACTACCGCCTGAACGTGGTGCCGTTGACCATACCGCCTCTCCGTGAGCGGCATGGGGATATCCTTCTTCTCGCCAACCACTTTCTTGACTACTTCACCGAACAGTATGAGAAACCGGAGAAAAAAATCTCCATGGAGGCCTGCGAGAAGCTCCTGAAGTATCCCTTCCCGGGTAACGTCCGGGAGCTTGAGAACGCCGTGGAGAGGGCGGTCGTATTATCAAGAGGCCCTGAGATCGCGGCCTGGGACCTCTTCTCAGAGGGAATGGACGAAGGCGCCGACGAGTTCTTCAACATAATGGGTAAGGCGAAGAACAGAGAGAACCTCTCGAAGGCGATCAAGGGTTTTGAGAGGCAGTACATATTGAAGGTCCTCGAGGAGACGAAGGGAAACAAGAGCCTCGCCGCCAAGCTCCTCGGGGTCTCCAGAAAGACCCTCTGGGAGAAATGCAAGCTCCTCGACATCATCAAGATGTGACCTTTGGACTCACCGACGTGCGACTTGCACGAAGGGTCAGACAGGGCCCCTCTTCAAATAAATCTCCGCATAGATGACCCTTAAGGGCCTCGATCTTCTCATTGACTCAATTAAACCGCGAATCAGTTTAAAGGGGGGGATGGAGCCCTGATGAGGAACATAAGGACGCACAAGGTGGAGCACCTCGTCATAGCCGCGGTCTGCTTTTTCTGGTGCTTTCTCATGTGGCTCGCACCGCGGCCTTGATTTCATGGGGCCCATTCTGGAGATGGTAGGACGAGTCTTCGGGGGCTGAACGAAGTCTCCTCTTTAATCCGGTCTTAATGCGGGGAGCAGTATAATCATGGCAGGATAACGCGATTGCGGCATTTTCAGGAAAGGAGAAGGGAAGATGAACGAAGGACTCTTGAACACGATAAAGGGCCTCGCCCTCATAGGCGCCGTGTACGCCTTCACCGCGGTTTCGATAGCCGCCTCGACACCGAACCTCGCCGTCCATACCTTCTGAGGAGGTCCCCCGTCTATCTTCTCCTTACGACGAGGAGCCTCTCGATGCCCGAGAGGTCTCTTTTTATCTCCACGTCGTCGTAGTCCCTGTTCCCCTCCACCATATCCCTTGCCTTCGCGGCCTGGCCGTAACCCATCTCCATAAGGAGACGCCCGCCGCTTACGAGCCACCCGGGGGATTCGTCGATAATCCTCCTTATGAAGCTTAGCCCGTCGCTCCCGGCAGAGAGGGCCTCGAGCGGCTCGAACTCCTTTATCTCCGGCTCGAGCCCTTCGACCTCGGAGTCCGATACATAGGGCGGGTTGGAGAGTATGAGGGAGCATTTTGCCCTGAGGCCGAGCCCTTCGAGAGGGGCGAAGAGGTCGCCATGGAAAAAATTTATGAGTCCATCTACCCCGTGGGTCTTCGCGTTTTCCCCGGCTACGTCGAGGGCCTCTGCCGAAATGTCCGTGGCGTATATGCGAATGCCTCTCCCTGAGAGCTCCTTTGCAAGTGTTACGGCAATGCACCCGCTCCCCGTGCACAGGTCTATGACTACCCCCTCCTCAGGGAAAAGCCTTATAGCCGCCTCCACGAGGAGCTCGGTCTCGGGCCTCGGTATGAGGGTCGCCCTCGTCACCTTGAGGGCGTATCCGAAGAACTCCGCCGTGCCCGTAATGTAGGCCGAGGGTTCCCGCCTTTTCCTCCTCTCGATAAAGCCCTCGAACCTCTTTGACTCGCCGGGGGACAGGGGTCTTTGGGAGTTGAGGAAAAGCTCGTGCCTCTTGAAGCCGAGCACATGGCAGAGGAGGTGCTCGGCCTCTGTCCTTGCATCAGGGACCCTCGCTCTCGAGAGCTCCTTCTCGGCCCGGACGAGCGCATCTCTTATCGACGGTCTTCCTTCCATGGGGTCTGCAGGGTATGAAAGAATCAACGCGTGTCCACGGACATGGTCCCGGGTATGCCGCCCTTTAAATGGTGGTAGGCGGGGTGAGATAACATGCGCCTGTCCTCTATGGGGGTCCCAACGGTGAAGTGATAGACGCTCTGGAAGGTGTCGTCAGTCAGGCCGAGTGTTTCGTGCACGGAGTCGTCAAAGAAACACCCTATGCCCGTGCCCCTGAATCCATAGCCCTCCGAGGCGATGTAAAGGACCTGGCCGACGGCCCCTGCCTCCCAGTGGAGCCTTCGGTAAAGGTAGGGGTTTTCCTCCACCAGGTGCCTGAAGCGCGCTATCATCCCCGTTGAAAAGGCCCCCGTTCCCGCGATATCCTGCCTGCAGGAGAGAGTGGCCGCTGTCGACGTCAAGTCCCCCTTTTCGAGCAGGTAGAGGGGGAGCCCTTTGGGGACGGCCACTGGCCTTTCCCAGAGAAACCCTTCCTTCGAGCGTTTCCTTAACTCCTCGATCTCCCCCCCGTGGCGCAAAAGAAAGTATATGCCGGGCTCGAGGCCCTCGACCCTGTGGACGAAGAGGAGGAGGTGTATGTAGGGCCCTCGGAGCCCCATGTCAAAGGGCGCGCACCCGGGTCTCGGTATCGTCCTGTCGAGGATGGCGAAAAAGACCTCTCGCGGCATGGGTGTCTTGCCGTCGTAGGCCTGAGCGCTCCTTCTCTTTCTTATCGCCTCGGCGGCATTGAGAGCGGGAACGTCTTTGTATAGGTAATGGGCGTCGACGTGACGGGCCTCTTCGCGCGCCGTTACGGGCTTTTCAGCGAGCCTCGAGACCTCGTCTATAACCTGCCACTCCCTGTGCTCTTCGCTAAGCGGGTTCGGCTCACCGGAGAAATGGAGGTCGTCGAAGGCGTTGGCAATCTCAGCCGGGACCCCCCTGGAGACGGTCTCCTCGGAGCTTTTATGGACGAAGAGGAGCGCCTCGGGTCGCTCGGCCTCACCGGGCAGCCACCGCGTCTTCTTGAGGCCGAGGAGGCGGGCAATATCGCTATCCGGGGCCTCGTCTAAAAGAGTTGCCTTCCAGCCCAGCAAGTTGGCCGAAAAGCTCATGCATGAGGCCGCGTGCCCTATGTCGAGGGCGCAGTACCTGAAGGCCCTCTCCCCGTACTTCCACGCCTCCCTCCAGAATATGCTCGTAAGCCCCACGAGAAAACCATCAATGCCGAAGCCCGCCCTTATCATCGAGCACAGACCTTCGTCGAGGTCGGCCCTCTCCTCCAGGGAGTGGATATAGGGGTTGTAATGAAATACGCCGGCAGGCAGCTCGCCCATGGCGGGGAGCACGAGGTAGGCCTCCGTGGGGTGGAGGTTCCCGCTCGAGGGGTTTATTCTCAGAGCCCAGGTGCTGTCCTGATAGGACTTCCATGCCGAGAGGGCGAGGGAGAGCTCGAGGAAGGCGGCCGTGTTCTCGAGGACAAAGGGCCTTTCCTCTTTACCGGCGCGTGTAAAGAGTCCGTTAAAACCGATCTGCGGGTCCTTTTCGAGGAAGGGGAGCCTGTGGGCGCGCGCCCCCACGTATCTTCTGAAAGGGGCCGGCTGGTTCTCCCGGTCGAGGGTCTCCGGGGACCTCGCGTAACGCCAGGGTGTGTGCTTGGTCCTTTCGTGGTAGTTGAGTACGCCTTCAGCGCCCCTGTGCATGCCCTATGCTAACACATTTTTTCGCCTCTTTCCAACTCCCGGGGGTTACGTTTCTTGACAACTGGGAAATCCTGTATAAAGTTTTTTTATATAGAATTTCTTCCCCCCCCCC
>DATEAM010000100.1:0-3069 GCA_035288385.1 Thermodesulfobacteriota bacterium | reverse complement strand
CCCCGGGAGAGACGCCTTTTTCGCCTTTCGGGGCATGAAAGAGACAGTATTCCCTTGGGTCTCTGTACCCGACGACAGGCTCGTCCTTGCACCATTCATATTCTCCTGCCCTGCAGCGTGCCATCAATAACACCTATGGATATGTAATTTTATATAAATATACCAAAAATCCTGAATTTCAAGGAATAAAAAAACCCGGCGCCTTTTATGCCGGGTCTTTGCTTTTATCTATAATGCAGCTACAGGAGGTCCTTCTTCGGCTTGAGCTTTACCTTCTTCTCCACGCCTTCTTCGCCCTCAGCCTCAACCGCTATCTCCTCCCCTTTTTCCCCTTCCTTCCTTACCTTGAGCACCTCTGCTATGGCCGAGCCCATCTCCGAGCAGGTAACCTTCTCGGTTCCCGGCTGGTGGATGTCGGGCGTGCGAAGCCCTCTGTTCAGGACCTTCTCCACGGCCTCCTCGATGGCCGTTGCCGCCTCCTCCATGTTGAAGGAGAACCTCATAATCATGGCCGCCGATAGGACCGTGGCTATGGGGTTCGCCATGTCCTTTCCGGCGATATCGGGGGCGCTCCCGTGAATGGGCTCGTACATGGCGCGGTTCCTCGTTGGCCCGAGGCTCGCCGAGGGGAGCATCCCTATGGAGCCGGTAAGCATGGCCGCCTCGTCGGAGAGTATGTCGCCGAACATGTTGCCGGTGACTATGACGTCGAACTGCTTCGGGTTCCTTATGAGCTGCATGGCGGCGTTGTCCACGTACATGTGGTTGAGCTCTATGTCAGGATAATCGGCTCCCACCTCGGTTACCACCTTCCTCCACAGCTCCGTTGTCTCGAGGACGTTCGCCTTGTCCACGCTCGTGACTTTTTTCCTCCTCGGCTTCGCCACCTCGAAGGCGACTATGGCAATCCTCTCTATCTCGGGCGTGGTATAGACCATGGTGTTCACTCCTCGAGATGTGCCGTCGGGGAGTTTCTCGACCCCCCTGGGCTCTCCGAAATAGATGCCCCCCGTAAGCTCCCTTACGACCATGATGTCCACCCCGTCCACCACCTCTTTCTTCAGAGTGGAGGCGTCAATAAGGGGCTTGTATATCTTCACGGGCCTCAGGTTCGCGAAGAGGGCGAGCTCTTTTCTCAAAGCGAGGAGCGCCCTCTCGGGCCTCTTCGAGTAATCGAGGCCCTCCCATTTGGGCCCGCCAACGGCCCCCAGGAGCACCGCGTCGCTCCTCATTACCTGGTCGAGCACTTCGTCTGTCAATGGCTTGCCGTGTTCGTCTATGGACGCCCCGCCCACGGGGGCCTCTTCAAGGGTCCAGTGTATGTTGAAACGCTTGCCCAGGACCTTCAAGACCTTCAACGCTTCCTTTATTATCTCGGGGCCTATGCCGTCTCCGGGAAGGACCGCTACCTTGAACCTTTTCACAGTGGAAACTCCTTGAGATGGACTTTAAGCGATTTATGAGCTTATTTTTTCGTATTTAGAATAAAGGCTTTTTTACTCGGCGCCGTCGGATATCTTCTGAAGCGACTCCATGAAGAGCGCAAGCCCGCTTATGGGGATCACCACCGTGGACTTCCTGTCGTTGGAGAGTTCGGCTATCTGGAGGAACCTCCCGCGGTCGTTTTCCCGCAAGTCGACGAAGAGGGTCTTGTTCTCGATGTGGAGCTTGTCGCTGGCAAGGAGCCTGGATTTGGTATTGTTCGACATTATTTCACCTTCCCCTTTCTTTTTATTGCCTTTAGCAGCCCTCCGGCCCTGACGAGCTCCTGCATGAAAGGAGGCACGGGCCGCGCCTTGAAAACGAGCTTCTTTGTGGTATTGCGTATCTCCCCCTTGTCTATATCCACTTCGAGCACGTCGCCCTGTTTCGTAGCCCTGTATACCTCGTCTGACTCGAGTATGGGAAGCCCCATGTTGAAGGAGTTGCGGTAGAATATCCTGGCGAAGCTCCTCGCTATGACGCACGATACTCCCGAGGCCTTGATGGCTATGGGGGCGTGCTCCCGCGAGGACCCGCAGCCGAAGTTCTTTCCGGCCACTATCATGTCCCCGTGCCTCACCATTGAGCTGAACTTGGGGTCCTCGTCCTCCATGCAGTGTTTCGCGAGCTCCCCCGGGTCGGAAGTGTTCAGGTACCTCGCGGGGATTATCCTGTCGGTATCCACGTCCGAGCCGAACTTCCAGACCCTGCCTTTAAACTTCATCCCTTCTCCTTTCTCCTAAGGAAAACTTTTTTCAAAATGTCTCCCCTGGAGGATCATTTCTTCTCAACGGTTATGAGCTGCAACGCGCCCTTGAGGAGAAAAGTCCTCCTGTAGTTTTTAAACCCCGTCCCGGTCAGAAGCCCCTGGGTGTCTGTCTCGAGCCAAGCCCGTGCCTCGGCTACCTCCGTAAAGAGGAAAAAGAGCTTTTGCAGTAAACCCATACCCCCCCCGGCGCCGTGGTAATCGAGTATTACGAGCCTTCCCCTGCCTTTAAGCACCCTGAGGCACTCTGCGAGTATCGACCGGACCTCGCCCGGGGCCATCTCATGCAGTCCCATGGAGACTATCACCCTCTCAAAGGCGCAGGTCGAAAAGGGGAGGCCCACGGCGTCGCCCCTGACAAGGTTGAGACCGCCCCCCACCCCCTGTTCGCCCCCCTTCTCACCCCCATTCCAGGCTCCCCTGTCTGCCACCCCCCTTTCGGCCCCCTTTTTCGCCTTCTCGCCGGCTACCTTCAACATCCCGGCGCTTATATCGAGGGCCGTCGCCCTCGCGCCTCTTTTCGAGGCCATGAGGGCGAGTGTGGCGGTGCCGGCGAATATCTCGAGGGTGAGCGCGCCCTCAAGGGGCATGCACGCCTCTATTACCTTTTCCCTGAGCCTCCTCTCCCCGCCGAAAAAAAGGGCGAGGAACCAGATGCCCAGGTCGTAGAAAGGGGCGACGAGGTCGAAGCTAAGGGACCGCGACGAGGGGGATTTTCCGGCCATCTCTTCAAATCGTCTTTTACGGAAAGGGTCGCGCCGTTTTTACGACTCCCATGCCTTACCGCCCCCCTGCCACCCCTGCCCCCTCCGTCTCACCTT
>DATEAM010000099.1:0-3201 GCA_035288385.1 Thermodesulfobacteriota bacterium | reverse complement strand
AGGCCCCAAAATCCTCTCCCGGGCTGAACTGGGTCGGGTTCACGAAGATGCTCAGGACTACGACGGTGCCGGACCTCTTTGCTATCCTTATGAGCTCGACATGCCCCCCGTGCAAAAAGCCCATCGTGGGCACGAGCACAACCGTCTCGCCCCTGGCCCTCGCCCCTTCGGAGAAGGCCCTCATCTCCTCGACGCCTTCGATTACCTTCATTTTTACTGGGGGGAACTTTCTGAAGAAAGTTCCCCCCAGACCCCCTTCAAAGACTTTTAGCTATCCCGTGGGGGGAGACCCCTTGAAGGAAATTTCCAGTAGGAAGGGGTCTCCCCCCACGGGATAAATAACCAAAAGTTTTTGGAAGGAGTTTGAGGAAACCTTTTTTCAAAAAGGTTTCCTCAATAAGAATGCTCTTTTTTAGGGAACTTCCCGCCCTTTACGTCTTTAATATATTCTTTAACTGCCTTCTGAATTATATCCTTCAAATCGTTGTATCTCTTTACGAATTTAGGCAAATGCTCCCAGGTGGTAAGGCCCAGCATATCGTTTACCACGAGGACCTGCCCGTCGGTATGGGGGCCGGCGCCTATGCCTATGGTGGGTATCTTGAGGGAGGAGGTTATCTTCCTGGCGAGACCCGCGGGCACGCCCTCGAGGACTATGGAAAAAACCCCTGCCTTCTCCAGCGCCCTGGCGTCGTCAAGGAGCTCCTTCGCCCCGGTCTTCGACCTGCCCTGCACCACGTACCCGCCCATCCTGTGTATGGACTGGGGTGTAAGGCCGATGTGTCCCATTACGGGTATATCCATCTCCACTATGGCCTTGACCACGTCGACGACCCTCCTGCCGCCCTCGATCTTAACTGCCTCGGCTCTACCCTCCTTTATGAGCCTGGCGGCGTTTTTCCTCGCCTCAACGGGGTCCACCTGGTAGGAGGCAAAGGGCATGTCAGAGACCACAAGGGCCGAAGCCGCGCCCCTGGCCACACTCCTCGTATGGTAGACCATCTCATCCATCGTGACGGGCAAAGTAGTGTCGTAGCCCGCCGCCACCATCCCGGCTGAGTCCCCCACCATGAGCACAGGGACCCCGGCCGTATCGAGGATCCTCGCCATGGTGTAGTCATAGGCCGTGAGCACGGGTATCTTCTCTCCCGCGGCCTTCATCCGCGCTATGTCCGGAACGGTTATCTTCTTCATTTTCATGGCGATAAAAATTCCGATGCCCTAATATAAAAAAAATTTCGCATATAAATCAAGATATTTTTGGTTTTATGCAATACGTTAATATACCCGTAAAAAGGCGGTATCCGCAACAAAAAAAACCTTCCTGCGCGGAAGGTTTTTTGAACTGTGTAACATTCCCCCCCTCCCCCTCCCCTTCTCCCCCCCCGCTGGCATCACGCCACCGCTAAAACTTACCCTGGAAATCATTGCCTCGAGGCGGTGGGGATGTAGTGCTGGGCCCCGCCCTTCATCGCCTTGATCTCCTTTACGAGGTCGGCGAGGTCCGAGGGGTTTTCAACGAAGTCTATGCCCGTGGTGTTCACGGCGAGAAGCGGGGTGTCGGTGTAATAGAAGAAGTACCTGTTGTACGCCTCAACGAGCCTGTCGAGATAGTCCTCCTTTATGTGCCTCTCGTGGTCTATGCTCCTCTTTTTTATCCTGTCAAGGAGGACATCCGTAGAGGCCTGGAGGTATATGACGAGGTCGGGCTTGGGTATGCGCGTGTCAAGGAGCCTGTAGACCTGCTCGTATAAAGAGAGTTCGTTCTCGTCGAGGTTCAGGTAGGCGAATATCCTGTCCTTGGCGAAGAGGTAGTCGGAGACAACGGTAGAGGTGAAGAGGTCCTGCTGGTTCATCTCCTTTTGCTGTTGATAACGGCTGAGGAGAAAAAAGAGCTGGGTCTGGAAGGCGTACTTCTTCACGTTGTCATAGAACCTGGGCAGAAAGGGGTTGGCCTCCACCTCCTCTATGAGAGGGCTGCCGCCGAACTCCCTGGCAAGGAGCCCGGCGAGGCTCGTCTTGCCGACCCCGATGGGGCCCTCTATGGCGATATAGCGGAGGTTTTCCATCTCTTTTTATCTTTAAAATATTATCAAATTATATCAGGGTACCCTAAAAGTCAAGAACCTTCGGGGAAACCCTTAGGGGGGGACCTTTCTGAAGAAAGGTCCCCCCCAGACCCCCCTCCCCCCCTCCAAAGACTTATGGCTATTATCCCTGGGAGGGAGACCCCCTCTTGTGCGAATTTCATCTCCGGGGGGTCTCCCTCCCCGGGATAGCTAAAAGTTTTTGAAGGGAGTTTGAGGGAAACTTTTTACAAAAAGTTTCCCTCAAGGAGCGCGCTTGCCAGGGCGCTGAACTCCTCAAGCGAAAGGGTCTCGGCCCTCCTTTTGGGGTCTATGCCGGCTTTTTCGAAGGCCCTGACAAGGTCTTGCTTTTCCGCTCCGAGGGGCTTCAGGGCGTTAAGGAGCGTTTTCCTGCGAGTTCCAAAGGCGGTCCTCACTACCCTCGTAAAGAAGGCCTCGCTCTCCACGGGGACCCTCGGACCTGGAAGCGGCCTCAAGCCCAGTACGCTCGAGTCCACCTTCGGGGTCGGTGTAAAGAGGTTTTTAGAGACGTTGAACTCTATCTTTACGTCGTAATGGAGTTGAAGCAGCACGGAGAGTATCCCGTAGTCCCTTGTGCCGGGGCCCGAGGCGACCCTTTGGGCGACCTCTTTCTGGAGCATGATGGTTACGCCCGTAAAGGCCTCCCTCTCGTTAAAGAACTTTACAAGGAGCGGGCCCGTGATGTTGTATGGGGGGTTCGATACGACCTTGAAGCGCGTCTTTTTTTCCCGGGAGAGATCTATGTATGATATCCCCGCGGCGTCCCCCTCAACAAGGTCGAACTCCTCCACTCCCGCGAACTTCTTCCTCAGGAAATCGCATATCTCCCTGTCGAGCTCGACGGCGGTCACGGTGGCCCCTGCCTCGATGAGGGCCTCGGTAAGGGTCCCCGGCCCCGGGCCTATCTCGAGGACGTGCTCGCCGGGACGGACCTGTGCCACCCTCACTATCTTTTTGAGGATGTTCCTGTCCCTTAAAAAGTGCTGGCCGAAACGCTTCTTGGGCCTTAGCCCGTATCTCTCCTTCTTTTCGAGAGCCATGTTTTCCTGGGGGAAACTTTCTGAAGAAAGTTTCCCCCAGACCCCCTTCAAAG
>DATEAM010000098.1:0-9990 GCA_035288385.1 Thermodesulfobacteriota bacterium | reverse complement strand
GACGTAATGACGCAGTGCAGGCAGGCCGAGGAAGGGAGGCCCGCGGGCTTAAGCTACGTGGCCTTCGAGGAGTGCGTCAGGGGTGAAGTGGACCTGAGGCACACCCGTGCCGCTAACCCCTACGGTCTCAGGAACTCGAAGACGTGGTACGCGCCCTCTTTGAGGAGGCATTTTCCCTCGTACATGCGCATCTGCGGAGTCGATAAGCCCGTCGAACTCTTCTCCATACTCCCCGTGGACATAACGAGTTTCACGGTCGCCACCCAGGTGAAATACGAAGGCCAGCTCCCGGCCCTTCTGGTGGAGGGGTCCTTGAGGATACTCGAGTTCCCCCGGGAGTTCGAGATCTCCGTGGGTGGTGAGAGACCCGGGGAGTCCGAGAGCGGCAAGGGCGAGTACCTCCTCTATCTCGAGGCCTTTCTGATAACACCCGACGGGAGGGTGGCGGACATACGCTCAATAGAGCCCGTGAAGGACTCGGCCCGGGTGGACTCCTCGGGGGCCAACGTCAGTTTCTCCTTCGAGGTAGGGAGAGGCTACGACTTCAAGCGCGGCGGCACGCTCATCGTAGTCGCCTCCGGGGACCCTATAGACACGGGTTATCCGGTAGAGTCGTGCACCGCGATAGGCGCCAAGACCATCAGGTTGAAATAAAACCGCATAGGCCTGATTTTCTCAGTCAACTGAAAGGAGGCGACGGATGAAGCTTATTTATCAGGGTCACTCCTGCTTTATTCTGGAGGAAGGAGGAAAGTCCGTCATCATAGACCCTTTTCTTAAGGGCAACCCCTTCGCCAGGATAAAGCCCGAGGACGTAAAGGTGGACGCCGTGCTGGTGACCCACGGACACGGAGACCACCTGGGAGACGCGATAGAGATATCGAAGAAGAACAAGGCCCCGGTAATAGGCACCTTCGAGCTCGTCAATTACTGCATCTCTAAGGGCGCCACCGGCCATCACATGCACATAGGCGGCGCCCACGACTTTCCCTTCGGGAGGGTGAAGCTCACCATAGCCTTCCACGGCTCCACCACGGAGGAGGGCCCCGTGGGCAACCCCTGCGGTTTTCTCGTTACCATGGGGGGAAAAACCGTCTACCACGCCGGAGATACGGCGCTCTTTTCAGACATGTCCCTCATAGGGGAGACCTGCCCCGTAGACTGCGCGCTCCTGCCCATAGGCGATAACTTCACCATGGGCGTTGAAGACGCCGTAAGGGCCGTGGGGATGCTCAAGCCCGGCATCGCTGTGCCCATGCACTACAATACATTTGACGTGATAAGGAAGGACCCCGAGGACTTCAGGAAGGGGCTCAAAGGGTCGGCGGCAAAGGTCCGGATACTCGCCCCGGGCGAGAGCCTGGAGATTTAACGTCAAGGCGGTCGGAGACCGGCGGCCGTGGTCCGAGATAAGGGGCCTCTTGCCCGCTACGGGACCGGGCCGTGCCGGAAAGAGGCTGTTCATGCAATCCGCCACACCCGGGTCTTCGGGCCCCAGGTCTTGCTCGGCGATCCTCAAGGCCTCCTCGCCGACACTTATCGCCCGGTCATAAGCTCCATCCCTGTAAAACCCTTCGGCCCTCTCGCCGGGCTGCTCCCAGAGCGGCTCGACCCCGTGGGCCGGGGGCCTGCTTCAGTCCGCCATGGTAAGGAAAGGCTCGAAGGAGAGGCGCTTAAAAGGCTCGAGGCCGGTCCCGGACTTCCCAGGACGCTCAGGCAATGAGGTTTTCGAGGCCGAAGCGCAGCTCGTACCAGTAGAACTTCATGAACTCGGGGACGAGTATGCCGAGGCTCATCCACCACCTGTGCTCGTCGAAGTTGGGTGAAGAGACCTTGAGCGGAATTATCGTTACTTCAGCGGGCATTATGCGCCTGAAGATACGGTAGGCCCGCTTCATGTGATACGACGACGTAATGAGTATCATGGACTTGAGCCCCCTCGCCTCCATTATCCTTCTTATCTCGAGGGCGTTCTGGTAGGTGCTCTTCGAGCTCTTCTCCAGCATGATGTCTTCGCGCGGGACGCCTCCGGTGCCTGAGAAGAAGATCGCGTCCATGTCCGCGGCCTCGTTGACCCCGCTTAATATGACGAGCCCGGCTGTGCCCTGTCTGTAAAGCTCCATGCCGCGCTCGATCCTCCCTTTGCCTCCAGTGAGCACGACGATGCAGTCGGCCCTCCTTACCGGTGCGTCGGCAATACCGTCCGCCTTCAGGAAATCAACGAAGAGGTAGACGACGAAGAGGGCAAGGAAGGAAAAGACCGCTGTATAAAAGCGAATTCTGCTCTTCATCAAAAAAACCTTGAAATCCCGATGCCAAAGATGTTATTTTGATAAGATTACAAGGAACGGAGGTTTTCTAACCATGGCAGCAGCCTGTAAAATATGCGGCAAGGGTCCGGCCTACGGCAACAACGTCTCCCACGCCAACAACAAGACCAGGAGACGCTGGAACCCCAATCTGCAGGCCGTAAAGGCCGTCTACAAGGGGAAGGTGCAGCGGATCAGGGTCTGCACCAGGTGCATCCGCTCGGGCGCCGTCACCAAGGCGGCCTGACCCGGTTCTAAGCGGCCGTGAACCAGAAAAAGGCCGGCCGGCTTTTTAACCGTAAAACCTTCACCCCTCTTTCAACCCGCCGATCACAGAGTCGGCGGGTTTTTCCGTTCTCCCGGGGGCCCGTCGTGGACGCTTACCCCGTAACGGCTATCGCGTCTATCTCCACGAGGGCGCCCCTGGGCAGCCCGCTTACCTCCACCGTTGCTCGCGCGGGATATGGTTCGCTGAAAAACTCCGCGTAGGCCTCGTTCATCTCCTTGAAGCCTTTGAGGTCCTTTAAAAATACGGTCGTCTTCACCACGTGCCTCATGTCGAGGCCGGCCTCCTCGAGCACGTTCCCGAGGCTGGTGAGCACGCGGCGCGTCTGCTCGCCCACGGAGCCGCCCGTGAGCTCGCCCGTGGAGGGGTCGACGGGGATGGAGCCCGAGAGGAAAAGCATTCCCCCCGCCCGCACTGCCTGTGAATAGGGGCCGATGGCCTTCGGCGCCCCCTCGGAGCGTATCTCCTCTTTCGTCATAACTGAAAGGTCCCTCAAACCGTGGTCTCGTACTCGGCTTCTTTAAGGAGGTCCGCCCTCGCCCTCTCCACCTTGATGACCTTCTTTATCTTCTGAAGCGACTTTATGATGGTATTCAGGTGGTCGAGGTCGTTTACCTCGACCTCGAAGGTGCATATTGCCCTGTTCTCCAGGCTCGTCCTTATCTCGGCGCTCGCTATGTTGGCATCAGCCGTCTTTATGGCGTTCGTCATGTCGGCGAGCATTCCCTTCTCGTTCTTGCAGACGACGGCAATCTTGATGGGCCTCGTGCTCTTGGTCTTCGTGTCCCAGGCCACGTCTATCAGCCTGTCCTTGTCAATGTTAATGAGGTTCGTGCAGCCGGCGGAATGCACGGAGACGCCCTGCCCATGGGTTATGAAGCCCATGATCTCGTCTCCCGGAAGGGGGCTGCAGCACTTGGCGAACTTGACGAGTATGTCCTCTTCGCCTCGCACTATGACGGGGCTCCGGGCGGCGCGCGGCGACCCCTTGAACCTGTCGAGGACCCTCCTGAAGGAGAACTTCTGTTTGGCCTCGAGTTTCTCCGGAGGAAGAATCTTTCCGAGGAGCTGGATGACGGAGACCTTGCCGTAACCGATGCTCGCAAGGAGGCTGTCCGTGGTCTGGAGGGAGAAGTTCTCCTTGGCCACCTTCTCGATCTCGCCGCCCTTCAAGAGCTTGCCGAACTCGATGCCGTGCTTGCCGAACTCCTTCTCGCATATCTCTTTGCCCAGGGCTATGCTGCTCGTCCTCTCCTCGGTCTTTATCCACTGCCTTATCCTTGAGCGGGCCCTCGAGCTCACCACGTACCTGAGCCAGTCCTTGCTCGGGTGATGGGAGGTGGCGGTCACTATCTCAACGACGTCTCCGTTCCTCAACCTCGTCTTCAATGGGACCATCTTGCCGTTTACCTTGGCCCCGGAGCAGTGGTTGCCCACGTCCGTGTGTATGCCGTAGGCGAAGTCGATGGGCGTGGCCCCCGCGGGGAACTGTTTTATGTCGCCCTTGGGGGTAAAGACAAAGACCTCCTCGGGGAAGAGGCCCACCTTCAGGGAGTCCATGAACTCGTCCGAGTCCTTCAAGTCCCTCTGCCACTCGAGGAGCTGCCTCAGCCACGTGAACCTCTTCATGTCCTTGCTGTCGACGGACTCGCCCTCTTTGTACTTCCAGTGGGAGGCGACCCCGTATTCGGCCACCCTGTGCATCTCCTCGGTCCTTATCTGCACCTCCATCCTCGCGCCGTAGGGCCCGACGACGGTTGTGTGCAACGACTGGTAGAGGTTCATCTTGGGCAGGGCTATGTAGTCCTTGAACCTGCCGGGCACGGGCTTCCACATGGAGTGGATTATGCCGAGGGTGCCGTAGCAGTCCTTTATGTTGTTCGCGAGGACCCTGAAGGCTATTATGTCGTGGATGTTCTCGAACTCCACGTCCTGGTCCTCCATCTTCTTGTGTATGCTGTAGAGGTGCTTGAGCCTCCCGGTGACATCGCCCTCCACGCCCTGCTCCCGGAGCTTTTCATCTATCATGGAGCGCACGTTGCCTATGTATTTTTCCCAGGCCTCGGTCTCCTTGGCGACCCGGTCCTTGAGCCAGGCGTACCTCTCCGGTTCGAGGTGCATGAAGCACAGGTCCTCGAGCTCCGTTTTTATCCATCCTATGCCGAGCCTGTTCGCAAGCGGGGCGTAGATGTCGAGGGTCTCCTGGGCTATCTGCCGGCGCTTTTCAGGGTCGAGGTGCGAAAGGGTCCTCATGTTGTTGAGCCTGTCGGCGAGCTTTACGAGGATTACGCGTATGTCCTTGCTCATGGCAAGGAGCATCTTCCTGAAGTTCTCGGCCTCCCGGTCCTCCTTCTTCTCGAAGGTCATCCTGCTAATCTTCGTCACGCCGTCCACGAGGCTCGAGACCTCGGAGCCGAAGAGCTCCTCGACCTTCTCGATGGTGGTGTACGTGTCCTCCACCGTGTCGTGCAAAAGCCCCGTGACCACGCACTGTACGTCCATCTTGAGCTTGGCGAGGATGAAGGCCACCTCGAGGGGGTGTACGAGGTAGGGCTCCCCAGAGCGCCGGGTCTGGCCCTGGTGGACCATCCCGGAGAAGACGTAGGCCTTCTTCAAGAGCTCCTGGTCCGCCAACGGATTGTAGGAGACGACCTTTTCCTGTATGTCCTCGAACCTTATCATAATTTTCAAGTGTCCGAAAATATTACGATTTCATAAAAAAACCCGGTCCCGTCGCCGGGCGCTATAATCCACCTTATAATTTAACTTAAATCCGTAAAATTTGCAATATCCAAAGTCCTGTACGAGGGGGAATTTTTTTGCAATAATCTGCCTTTACCTCTCTGGAGAAGACCCTTGTCCCTATAACCTCCTCAAGGGTCGAGGGCTGGAACGCTCCGGGGCCCTGGTCGGAGGGTCTTATGAAAAACGGCACGGGGGAGGTCAAGACCTGCGGTCCCTCCCCCTCCGTGACGAGCCCGGCGGGGGGCTTTGTCTTGCTTTACAAACCCGATTTTGTTATATTTTTAATATATGCACATGCCTGACTACCTTTTGGAATTTCTTGATAAAAAACGGGTAAGGCAGATCCTCGTCTCCGTAGCCGCCTTCTTCGTATTTTTCATAGGCGTATACCTCTATTTCATGAGGGGACTGCCCGAGATCGACATCCTCAAGCACTATCAGCCGAACGTGGTGACGAAGGTCTTTTCCAAGGACGGCGATCTCATCGGAGAGTTTTACGTCGAGAGGAGGGTCGTGGTCCCAATCGACAGCATGCCGGAGCACCTCGTTAAAGCCTTCATCGCCGCCGAGGACGCCCAGTTCTTCGAGCACGAGGGCGTGAGCTACATAAGCATCATCAGGGCCTTTTACAAGAACCTGACTGCCGGCAAGATCGTCCAGGGCGGCTCGACCATCACCCAGCAGGTGGCCCGGAGTTTCTTTCTGACGCCCGAGAAGAAGGTCTCCAGGAAGATAAAGGAGATCATCATGGCCTACAGGATAGAGTCGAACCTCGACAAGGAGGAGATATTAAACCTCTACCTGAACCAGATATACCTCGGCAACGGCGCCTACGGGGTGCAGGCCGCCGCGCAGACCTATTTCGGAAAGGACGTCTCCGAGCTCACCGTGGCCGAGTCGGCGCTTCTGGCGGGGCTGCCCAAGGCCCCGAGCAAGTACTCGCCCTACGCCGACGAGAAACTCGCCAGACAGCGCCAGGAGTACGTGCTCTCCCGCATGGTGGAGGAGGGCTTCATCTCGGCCGAGACCGAGGCCGAGGCCCTTGGCGAGGGTTTTGTGCTCGCCCCAGACGAGGAGAAGAGCCTGTGGGTGGGTTCCTACTTCACCGAGCACGTGCGAAGGCACCTTGAGGAGAAATACGGCTGGGACCTCCTTTACAGGGGGGGGCTCAACATATATACCACATTGGACGTAAAGCTGCAGAAGGCCGCCAACGAGGCCGTGGACAGGGGCTTAAGGGACTTTGACAAGAGGCGCGGGTACAGGGGCCCGGTAAGGGTTCTCTCCACCGCGGAGGAGGTCGACGCCTTCAGGGAGGAGATAGACAGGAAACTCGAAAGACGCCCCCTCGAGCCCGACGACGTCATCCTGGGCGTAATCACCGCCGTGGACAAGAAACTCAAGACCCTGAGGGTCGACGTGGGCAGCCGCCAGGGCGTTATAAAGGACCGGGAGCTGCGCTGGGCGAGGACCTACAACCCCGAAGGCGAGAGCGACGGCAAAAGGGTTGAAGACCCGATAAGGCTCTTCAACACGGGAGACGTCATAGAGGTAAGGGTCAGGGACGTGCCCCTCGAACCCGCCTCCCCCCTCTCTCTGGCCCTCGAGCAGGCGCCCCAGGCCGAGGCCGCGCTCCTCGCCATGGAACCGGAGACGGGCTACGTGAGGGCCATGGTCGGGGGCTCGGGTTTTTCAAAGACCCAGTTCAACCGCGCCGTACAGGCCCTGAGGCAGCCGGGCTCGGCCTTCAAGCCCATCATATACTCGGCGGCCCTGGACGGCAATTACACCCCGGCCACCGTGGTCATGGACACGCCCCTTGTATTCGACGGCGAGATAAGCGAGGCGAAGTGGAGGCCCCGGAACTACGACGAAAGGTTCGGCGGGCCTACGACCGTAAGAAAGGCGATAGCCAAGTCCCGGAACGTCGTTACCATCAAGGTCTTGAAGGACATCGGGGTAGCGAAGGCCGTGGATAACGCCAGGAGGCTCGGCATCACCTCCCCTCTCGCAAAGGACCTCTCGCTCGCGCTCGGCTCTTCCGCCGTAACGCTCCAGGAGATGACCACCGCCTTCGCCACCTTCGCGAACCTCGGCCGCAGGCCCGAGCCCCTGTTCATAACCTACGTAACGGACAAGGACGGAAACGTCCTCGAGGAGAACGACCCCCTCCTGACCGAGGCGTTGAGCCCCGAGACCTCCTTCGTAATGACGAAGATGCTCGAGGGCGTCATAGAGAGCGGCACGGCCATGCGGGCCCGGAGCCTCGGAAGGCCGGCCGCCGGAAAGACGGGCACCACCAACAACCTTAACGACGCCTGGTTCCTCGGCTACGTACCTGGTCTCGTTGCGGGCTCGTGGATAGGCTACGACGAGGAGCGCGAGCTCGGAGAGCGCGAGACGGGCTCCCGGGCGGCGCTCCCCATCTGGCTCGATTTCATGAAAAAGGCGACCGCCGACATGCCCGTAAGGAATTTTGACGTGCCCGACGGCGTGGAGTTCGCCCGTATAGACCCGGAAACGGGCCTCCTTGCCGGCCCCTATACCGAGGAGGCCATCTTCGAGGTCTTCAAATCAGGGACCGCTCCCACGGAGGTCTCAACCAGGCAGGCAAAGGCCGGGGCAGCGGACTTTTTCACCATGGACACCGACGCGGGGGATAGACCGGTGGATGGCGTGGAGAAGACCAGGAAGAAACCCCTGTTCAGGATATTCTCGGAGTAAAGGGTTTTAAGGGTAGAGAGATGACCAAGCTCGTAGACACCTACAAGCGCAAGATAGACTACCTGAGACTCTCCGTTACCGACAGGTGCAACCTCCGATGCGTCTACTGCATGCCCGCCGAGGGCATCCAACTCATCCCCCCCAAAGAGATATTGAGGTACGAGGAGTTTTTGAGGATAGCGCGGATAGCCGTGGCCCACGGCATATCCCGGATAAGGGTGACGGGCGGGGAGCCCCTTGTAAGGAAGGGCATAGTGGAGTTCATAGGGGAGCTCGCCGGGTTAAAGGGCCTCGAGGACCTGAGCCTCACCACTAACGGGGTCCTGTTGAAGGAATACGCCGGGGCCTTGAAGAAGGCGGGCCTCAACAGGGTCAACGTGAGCCTCGACACGTTGAAGAAGAACAAGTTCAAGGATATAACAAGGGGCGACAGGCTCGAAAAGGTACTCGATGGCCTCGAAGAGGCCCAGAGAGTGGGCCTAACCCCCGTAAAGGTGAACATGGTCGTCATAAAGGGTTTCAACGACGACGAGATCCTGGACTTCGCCCGCATATCCAAGGAAAAACCCTTTCACATACGCTTCATAGAGTACATGCCCTTTGACGTGGAGGAGGGCTGGCAGAGGGAGAAGTGCCTTAGCGCCAAAGAGATAAAGGGGATGGTGGAGGCCTATGAGCCTTTGGAGCCGGTAAGCGGCAAGAAGGACGGCGCGGGCCCTGCAAGGCGTTTCAGTTTCAAGGACGCCCCCGGCGAGGTAGGTTTCATTAGCCCCGTAACCGAGCACTTCTGCGGGTCCTGCAATAGATTGAGGCTCACCTCTGACGGTAAGCTCAGGACGTGCCTATTCTCCGACAGCGAGGTGGACATAAGGAAGGCCCTGAGGGACGGAAGCAGCGATGAGGAGGTCGAGAGGCTCCTCTTCAAGGCCGTGGCCGAAAAGCCCATGGGTCATCATATAAACGAGAATATCTTCAAGAAGTGTTCGAGGACGATGAGTCTTATCGGGGGGTAGGCGGGTTTTTGAAAAATTCCCCCTTTTTTGCAGTCCGCTTATTTTCTCAGCGCAAAAGTTATCCGGGTCTTAGTAAGCGTCCCCTCTCGGGAGGACCGCATAGACATAAAGGACCTTCTTTTTCTTATCCGGAGGAAATAAAACCCTCCAGTCCCCCACCCTCAGGCGGTAGTCGCCTTTAAGCTCTCCTGAAAGGGGTCTGACGTCCGAGTGAAACAAGGGGTTCTCTTCACCCTCAAGCGCCTCAAGTGCTTTCCTGACCCTTTCTCGCGTTTTTTTGCCGAGCCTCAGGTACTGCTTTTCAGCCCTCGGCTTGACCTCAACCTTCCAGCTCATCGAGGGACTTCCCCTTCACGCCTTTTTTGACCTCTTCCTTTCCTTCCTTTATGGCCTTGACCCATTCGGGCCTGGAAAGGAGCTCAAGGGTCTCCCTGTGCCTCGCTATGTACTCATCTATGAGCTCGGAGAGTATCTCCTTGATCTCCTTCTTCTCAACGCTCGCTATGATCTTTAGAATGTCCCTTTTGTCCTCCGGTATGCGCACCGTTGCCGTAGACATGAAATCACCTCCTCTGACACTAATAGTCTCGTAGGTTGGGTTGCGCTTTCCAACCCAACGGAATAGAGGCATTGAATTGCTGGGTTTAGTTTCACTTCAACCCAACCTACAAAACTGAAATTAAATAAATCTGTCCCCTTTTTTTGTCGAAAAGCCCATGGGACATCATATAAACGAGGATATCTTCAAGAAGTGTAGTAGGACGATGAGCTTGATTGGGGGGTAGGCGGGATTTAAATAAAACTCCTCCTCATGCTTTTCCGCAGCCGTGTAGGGTGAGCACGGCCCACCATTAACTTGCTCCGAAAAAAATCTATAAGGTGGGCGGTGCCCACCCTACAAGGCTTTATGGCC
>DATEAM010000097.1:0-5565 GCA_035288385.1 Thermodesulfobacteriota bacterium | reverse complement strand
TCAGAAAGGTTCCCCCCGGAAAAGTTTCTACCGTGGACCGCGCTTGAAGTCGTCGTCGAAGCGCACTATGTCGTCCTCCTCGACGTAGCTCCCGTTCTGGACCTCGATGATCTCCAGGGGCTTGTTCCCCGGGTTCTCGAGCCTGTGCCTTACGCCTTTGGGGATGTCCATGGTCTGGTTCAGGGAGACCTCTATTGTCTCTTCGCCTTTCTGGACGCGCGCCCTTCCGGCTATTACGACCCAGTGTTCGTTCCTGAAGCGGTGGAGCTGGAGGCTCAGCCTCCTTCTCGGTTTCACGGTTATCTTCTTTATCTTGTAGCCCTCGCCCTTCTCGAGGACCGTGTAGGAGCCCCAGGGCCTATCAACGGTCTTATGTGTCTCGTGCTCGGCGTACCCCTTTTTCTTGAGTATCCCCACTATGGATTTTACGTCCTGGGCGTTTTTCCTTGGGCACACGAGGGTGGCGTCCGGGGTGTCTACGAGTATCATGTCGTCGAGCCCGATGGAGCCCACGAGACGGTCGCAGCCCAGGATGATGGAGTTGGTGCTCCCCAGGTCCACCACCCTTCCCTTTATGACGTTGCCCGCTTCGTCGGCTTCGAGTATCCCGCCCAATGAGCTCCAGCTCCCTATGTCGGACCAGGGGAAGTCCGCCGGGATGACCACCACGTCATGGGCCTTTTCGAGGACCCCGTGGTCTATGGAGATGGCCTCCATCCCTGCGTATGCCTCTTCCCTGTCCCCGCCCTCCCCAATAGCCTCGAGCCTCCTGTGGATATCGGGCAGATGGGTCTTCAGCTCCTCGAGTATCCTCGTCACCTTCCAGAGGAATATCCCCGAGTTCCAGTAATACCCGCCATCCTTGAGATACTGGCGCGCCCTTCTTATGTCGGGCTTTTCAACGAACCTCTCGACCTTTTTAACATCAAAGCCGTCCATCTTTTTCTTATAGACCGGGAGCCCGGACTTTATGTATCCGTAGCCCGTCTCCGGAGCGGTGGGCACTACCCCGAAGGTCACGAGGTGCCCATCAAGGGCGGCCTGTGCCGCGGCCTTCAACGCCCTGCGGAAGGGCTTGCCGTCTTCTATTATATGGTCGGCGGGAAGCACCGCCATTATGGCCTCCGGGTCTTTCCTGTAGAGCTCCATCGCGGCGAGCCCTATGGCCGGGGCGGTGTTCCTCCCCATGGGCTCGACTATGTAGCCGGGCGAGAGGGCCCTGCCCTCGTAGGTTATATGGAGCCTTACGAGCTCGGCCTGCCTCGCGTTCGTGACTATGAATACTCTCCCGGGAGGCACGAGGGGGCCGAGCCTTTTTATCGTGGACCGGAGCAGGCTCTCGTCTCCTACGACCTTGAGGAGCTGCTTCGGGGTCGTCTCGCGGCTCAGGGGCCAGAAACGGCTCCCTATGCCCCCGGCGAGTATCGCGGCGTAGATCTTCGGTCTTTTCGTCACTCTCTTCTTCGGTCTCGTCATATTTAAAGATTCTCTCTCAGAGGAGTCAATCCCTCAAAACCAGCCTCGCGGCGCTCAGGCGGTATTTTCTGAACCACTCCCTTATCTCGTTATTTGTTACGGCCCTCTTCCTCTGTATCGCGCTGCGTTTCCTCAAGATAGAGGGCATGCCCTTCAGGGCGCTTAAATAGGCCCTGATGACGATCGGTATGAGCCGTGCGCCGGAAAACCCCTCGGCGAACCTCGCCCCCGCCCCTCTTTTCGTCAGTATGCCCCAGGCCTCGACAACGTACCTCCAGAGCTCGTAAAAGGGAAGGAGCGCGAGCATGGAGAGGGGGAAGTTCTTTATCGCCGCCCAGAGGTGGTTCCTCTCGACGAGAAAGACCTTGAAGGGCGTATAGCGCCCCCCTGTGGCCGAGTAGTGGTGGTATACCACGGCTCCGGGCACACTCCGCGTCTTCCAGCCCGCGAGCCTGGCCCTTAATCCGAGGTCCGTGTCCTCGCAGTAGGCGAAAAAGTCCTCGTCAAAAAACCCTACCTCGTCGAGCATCGCCCTTCTGAAGAGGGCGGCGCAGGCGCTGGGGATGAAGACCTCTTTTTCATTGTCGTACTGCCCGTTGTCTCTATCGAGCCTGCCCCTGCCCTTGGCGAGCCCGTCGGGGTATATGAGGAGCCCGCCAACGGAGTCTATCACACGCGGGTCCTCGATAGAAAGGATTTTGGGGGCCCACATCCCCACGTCCTCGTCCGAGGCCTCCGCGTCCCTTAAAAGCTCCTCCAGGAAACCCTCGGCGAGCTCCGTGTCGTTGTTAAGCGTTATGACGAATTCGCCCCGGGAAGCCTCGAGGCCCTGGTTGTTGCCCTTTGCGAAGCCGAGGTTCTCTTTGTTCTCAATGACCCTTGCCTGCGGGAAATTCTCCCTTATGATATTGACGGAGGCGTCCTTCGAGCCGTTGTCCACGACTATGACCTCGAAGGCGCACTTGCTCCTCTGGCTGAAAACGGAGGAGAGGTTCTTGTATAGAAATTTTTCCCCGTTGAGGTTTACTATTATGAACGACACAAGCGGGCCGGGGGTCTCTTTTTTATGCATTATCTTTTTTAAACGTCCCGTAAGTGCGGACGCCGTCCTCGCCGCTCATGAGGAGCCAGAGAGAAATGACCCCGAGGTTCCAGAAAAACCCGGTCCCGCGGAACTTATATCTGTAAAGGGTATAGAGCCTTGCCGGCCTTCGCCTCTTCAGAAGGGTGGAGAAGGTCCTCACCGTCAGCCGCTTCTCCCTCGAGAGCCTTTCGCCGTAAAGGTCGTCGAGGGCAGAGGCCTGCCTTACCATCCTTCGGATAAGCCCGGCTGTGGAGCCGATGGTCTTGAGCCTGGAGGCGAAGTACCTTATAGAATACCCCGTGGAGCCCACGACGTTTTCGGCGTGCTGTCTGTAAAGCACCGTCGGGACGTTCATGTATTCAATTATGCCGAAGGCCGAGGCCACAAGGGCCATCCACCAGTCGTGGATTACGGCCTCGGCGGGTATGGGGGTGGCGAGGTCCTTAAGCGCCCTGTTCATCATCACGGTGCATCCCGTAACGTTATTGAAGACCAGGAGGTTATTCAGGTCCTTTCGTCCGGGGTCGAGGTTCTGGTATTTTAAAAACGAATCGGCAATAACGTTAAGCCCCTCGTCGGTAACCTTCAAGTCCGTATGGACGAGGAGCGGCATGGTCTCGAAGCCGGACTCCAGCGTCCTGAGCCTTGCAAGGGTCGTCTCCATCTTTTCGGGGAGCCACACGTCGTCCTGGTCGCAGAACATGAGGTAATCGGCCGTGGAATTTTCAAGGAGCCGGGAGAAGCTGCCCGTTGGGCCGAGCCGGCCTTCGGTGTCCTCGACGAGGATGACCTTGCCTGGATGGAGGGACTGATATCCTTTCACGACCTCGACGGTAGAGTCCGTCGAGCCGTCGTCCCTTACGATAAGCCTCCACTCCTTATGGGTCTGGGCGAAAAGGGAGTCTATCTGCTCCTTAAGGTACTTCTCCCCGTTGTACGTTGATAGGAGTATCTCCACCACCGGGCTTCTGTCCCTTTTAACGTTCACCGTACGCCCTCAACCCGTTTTAAAACGTTTTTGATGCCACTTCCAGGCGTGCCTTACAATCGTTTCGATATCATTGTATACGGGCCTCCAACCGAGCGTCTCCCTGGCCTTTTTTGAGGAGCCCACAAGCTCCGGAGGGTCTCCGGCCCTCCTTCGGCCCTCGACGACTGGTATTACGCTACCCGTCACCCTCTTCGCGGCCTCTATCACCTCTCTTACGGAATGACCCATGTCGTTACCGAGGTTCAAGGCCGCGGTCCTGCCTCCCCCAAGGAGGTATTCGAGGGCGAGGAGGTGGGCGTCGGCGAGGTCTACTACGTGTATGTAGTCTCTTATGCAGGTGCCGTCAGGGGTCGCGTAGTCGGTGCCGAAGATCGTTATGTGGGGAAGTCTGCCCGAGGCGGCGTCGAGGGTAAGGGGGATAAGGTGAGTTTCAGGGTCGTGGTCCTCTCCCACCTCGGAGTCCGGGTCTGCACCCGAGGCGTTGAAATACCTCAGGCTCACGCTATTTATCCCGTAGGCCCTGGAAAAGTCCTCGAGCATCATCTCTATCACGAGTTTCGTCTTCCCGTAGGGGCTTATGGGCCTCTGGGGGTGGTCCTCTGTGATGGGGGTCTTCTCGGGCACGCCGTAGGTGGCGCAGGTAGAAGAGAAGACTATATTCCTCACACCGTTCAAGTTGGCGGCCTCGAGGAGGTTTAGCGTCCCGACCACGTTATTCCGGTAATACTTCGAGGGATACTCTACCGACTCCCCCACGTAGGCGTAAGCGGCGAAGTGCATGACCGCGCCGGGGCGGTGTTTTTTAAACACAGAGTCAATGGAGGTAGTATCGAGGAGGTCACCACGCTCGAACTCGCCCCATTTGACGAAGTCCCTGTGGCCGTATACGAGGTTGTCGAGGACGACCGGCTCGTAGCCTTTATGCTTAAGCGCCTTGCAGGCGTGCGCCCCTATGTAGCCGGCCCCTCCTGTTACGAGGATCTTCATTTTTTTATTCCTGGCCCGTCCTTGAGAAAATCGAAAAAACCGGTCCCCCCCTGCCCCCCTCCCCCCTGTCCCTGACTATCTCTTTCTATTTAACTTGACCCCCAGGCTGAAGCTCAAGCAAGGCGCCTGGACTACCTACGGGGCAAAAGCCGTTTAAAAAAGGTCTTGTCCTTCCTCTTATCCTTCGAGCCCATGGCCCTTTCGACCCCGGCAACGATCGTCCTGACCCTCTCGTCAAAGGTATGGTATTTGAGCACAAGGTCATGACCCCTTGAGGCGAAGGCCTTTCTCTCATCGACCCTGTCGAGGTAGTAGGATATCCTCTCCTTCAGCTCTTTAGGGCCAGAGTATGTGACCACGGCGCCGGGTAGCACGCTTTCGAGCCCCGCCACCCCGTCGGATATGACGAAGGCAGAGCAGGCGAGGGCGTCGAATATCCTGTTGCTTATGAAACCGTTCTCCCTCATATCGTCCCAGTGGTCGTTAAGGAGTATCCCGCACGAGGAGTAGAGCTCCCGCAGACTCTCGTTAGGGTAATGTGCGCCGCGGATGTATTTCTTGTCCACAAAGGGCTCCCAGCGTGTGCCCCATATGTCGAGCCTTAAGTCCGTGGGAAGGAGGTCCTTTATTATCTTCCTGAAGACCTTCCTCGAGTTCCCGACGAATAAAAGCTCCGTTTGATGCTCGGGGCGAAAGGACGGGTAAAAGACCCCGGGGTCCGTACACTGTAGAAGAGGTGCGACCTCGGTAGCAACCCTTTTTCTAACGACCTCGGCGTGGAGGTCCGAGGCTATGAATACGAGGTCGTATCCCTCGTATTCTCTGGCACCCACCTTTTCGGGGTGGCTTATGTTCCACATGACGTTTACGTGCCTCGATGAGGTCCTGTACCTGTCAAGGCCCCTCAACTGAATGACGGCGTCGCAGTCCCCGTCCCTTTTATCGTACCATTCGGGCATTATCTGCACCATTGCGCCGTGGCCCTGTTTTTCAAGGGCCCTCTTCAGGGCCTGCGCCATGTGCCAGT
>DATEAM010000096.1:0-4703 GCA_035288385.1 Thermodesulfobacteriota bacterium | reverse complement strand
CTTTATGGAGGACGGCTTAAAGCCGTATCTCCGTGCCGCACGCCACGGCGAAGACCTCCATCCTGGAGCCCTTTTCGGCTACTAACCCCCGGCAGACCTCCACCATCTCGTCTATCTCGTCGTCGGTCCTGTCCTGGTTGTGGTGGAAGAGCCCGAGGGCCTTTACTTCAGAGTCGAAGGCGAAGTTCACCGTGTCGAGGTAGACCGAGTGCCCCCAGCCCTCGGTCCTGCCGTACTCCTCCCTCTTGTACTCGGCGTCGTGGAAGAGGAGGTCGGCGCCCTTCGCGAACTTCACGTACTCGCCGTAGTCGAGGCCCGTGGGGTGGCGGTGGGTGAGCTCGTTGTCCGTCAGAAAGACGAAGGACTTGCCGCTCTCATCGAGCCTGTAGCCCGCGCCCTCGTTGGGGTGGCTTAGCGGTATGGAGGTTATCTTTACGGAGCCTATGGAGTAGCCCCTGTTGCCCATCCCGAGGAAGGTTATCTCGGCGTGGATGTCCTCGAGCTCTATGGGGAAGTAGGGGGTCTTCATCGTCTTGGAGACGATGGCCTTCAATGAGGCCTGGGTGGGCTGTGGGCCGTAGACCTTTATGGAGCACTCCTCGTTATATATGGGGGCGAAAAAGGGGAAGCCCGAGAGGTGGTCCCAGTGGGCGTGCGTTAGAAGGAGGTTTATGTCGAAGCGTTTCTCCTTTATGAGCCTGTTCCCGAGGGTCCGGATGCCCGTTCCTGCGTCTATTATTATGAGGTCGCCGGACCTTCCCACGACCTCAACGCAGGTGGTGTCTCCTCCGTACTTTATGTACTCCCTGCCCGATACGGCTACCGAGCCCCTCGAGCCCCAGCAGCGTATCAGCATGTGTGCTCCCCTGTGTCCTTACGGTCTTTTTCCATCTTCTTTAGTTTAAAAACGCGGAAGAGCCGGGAATACCCTTTCAGGAAAGCATTATAGCAGAAGCCGGCGGCGAGTCAATGCGACCTGAGTCTCATTCCCGCTCTCAATCCTCTGCGGCCGCTTTAGCCGCGTCGATGACCTTTTTCAGCGCCACCCCTTTTTTCTCGGCCGCGCTCCTGCAGTCCTCGTACTCGGGCTGGACGTTTACGGCCCTGCCTTTTCTATAGGACACCTTTACCCTCACGGCGCCGTAGGGGGTTTTTACCCGCTTTGTTTTCCTCTCGAGGCAGAACCTCTCCACGGGGTGGCTCCTCACGCCTATGGTGGTGGACTCCTTGAAGATGGTCTCGAGGACCTTCTCCCTCGCCTCCTCGCCCGCAAGGACGGTCAAAAGGACCCCGGGCCTCGTCTTTTTCATCTGCACGGGGGTGAAGTAGACCTCGAGGGCGCCTTCGGAGAAAATCCTCTCCATCAGGTACCCGGCGACCTGGGGGCTCATGTCGTCTATGTTGGTCTCGAGCACGAAGAGCCTCTCGCCGGAGTGCGCCCTGGCCTCGGTCTCGCCTGTGATGACCCTCAGTATGTTCGCCGCACCGGCAAAATCCTTTTTCCCCGCGCCGTAGCCCGTCGCCTTTATTACCATCTCGGGTATGGGGCCGAAGGCGCTTGCGAGGGTCTTTACTATGGCGGCCCCCGTGGGTGTGGTTAGCTCGAAGGGGGCGTCGTTCCGGGCCACGGGAACGTCTTTGAGTATCTCCAGGGTCGCAGGGGCGGGCACCGGTATGGTGCCGTGCATGGTCTTTGCCCATCCCGTGCCGAGTGGGACGGGCGATGAGAGGACGGTGTCCGCCCCGAGGGACTCCACGGCCGCGGCGGAGCCCACGATGTCTATTATGGAGTCCATGGCCCCTATCTCGTGGAAGTGGACTCTATCGGGCTCTATGCCGTGGATCCTGCCCTCGGCCTCGGCTATGGTCTTGAAGATGGCGAGGCTCAGATTTTTTACTCCGGCAGAGAGTTTGCTCCCCTTTATGAGCCTCTTTATCTCGCGGAAGGCCCTGTGGCTGTGGGTCTCCTTGAGGCGTACCCTGAAGGAGGTCGCCGTAATCGAGTGGCGGCTCTCTTTAGCGGTCCTTACGTTAATCTCGCCCCTGTCCACGGGGAGTTTTTTCAGCTCCCGGAGGATGAACTTTAAGTCAACTCCGAGGTCCACGAGGGCGCCGAGGAACATGTCCCCGCTTATGCCCATGGGGCAGTCGATGTAGAGGATCTTTTTTCCGGATGTCTTCACCGATGTTCGACCCCCTACTCCCTGTTTATGAGGCTCGCCACGTAAGCGGCCCCGAAGCCGTTGTCTATGTTCACGACACTGACCCCGGAGGCGCAGGAGTTTAGCATTGCCATGAGGGTGGTAAGCCCGCCGAGGTTAGCCCCGTAGCCCACGCTCGTGGGCACGGCTATTACGGGGCGGGCAACGAGCCCGGAGACGACACTCGGCAACGCCCCCTCCATCCCGGCAACCACAATGAGGACGTTGGCCCCGAGGAGGTCGTCTTTTTTATGGAGGAGCCTGTGGAGCCCGGAGACCCCCACGTCGTAGAGCCTCGATACCCGGTTTCCAAGGCACTCGGCCGTGACGGCGGCCTCCTCTGCAACGGGCACGTCGGATGTCCCGGCGCTTATTACGAGTATGCTCCCCCTGCCGGACTTTTTTACGGGGTGCGACTTTATGAAGAGAGTCTTTGCGGAGGGGTTGTATTCGGCCTTCTTGAAGGACCTCTTGAGAAGAACGGCCTTGGCCCTTTCGAGCCTCGTTACCAGGACGTTCTCTTTCCTTGAGAGCATGGCCTTTACGATCGCCCTTATCTGGGCGGAGGACTTGCCCTGGCCGAAGACGACCTCCGGGTAGCCACGCCTTAAGGACCTGTGCGTGTCTATGGTGGCGAACTCGAGCTCCTCGAAGGGGAGGAACTTGAGCCTCTCGAGGGCCTCTCCAACCTCTACGCTTCCCTTTTTCACGTCCTCGAGGAGTTTTTTAATGGTGTTTACGTTCATGGCGCCCGTTCGCGTCGAAAGAGAGGATTTGTCACAGAGGTCTACAATAACAAAAACTTACGGGCACTTCCACACAGAATTTGATGCAAAGGGATTTCAGGCGAAACCGCGCGTCGTAGGGGCGAAGCCCGGGGCCCTTGAGATCACCTGGGCGAGGTCCACGAGGAAGACGGGCCTGCCGTCGCCCATTATGGTTATCCCCGAAACACCCCAGAGCCTGGAAAGGGGAGGCGTAAGTGGCCTTACGTAGGCGTCTATCTCGAGCCCGTAGCCGTCCACCACGACCCCGGCGTGTCCCGTGCCAAGGGCTTCCGGTGGATCGGGGTGGAATTTGGAGGCGGGTCTCTCGTATTCCACCACGACGACGGCGCGCTCGGGGCCGGGCTCGTTCTCCTCGATGCCGAGCATCGTGCCGAGGTGGACGAGCGGTATCTCTTTTTCCCCGTACCTGAAAAAACCCCCCGAGACGAGGGAGTTCTCCACCTCGAGGACCTTCTCTATCCTGGAGATGGGCACGAGGAGCCTTTCATCGGAGACCTCTACGACGAGGGCCTTTATTATGGAGGTCGTCTTAGGCAGCTCCATCCGGACGGTCGTACCCGCTGCCGCCTTCGACTCTATGTCGAGTGTGCCCCCGAGGCCCTCCACCGCGTTCTTGACCACGTCCATGCCCACGCCCCTTCCAGAGGTGTCGGTAACCTCTCTGGAGGTGGAGAGGCCCTGGAGGCATACGAGCTTAAAAACCTCCTTTTCGCTCATGGTGCGAACGAGCTCGGGCGGAAGGCCCCTCTCGACGGCCTTTCTCCTTACGCTCTCGGGGTCTATGCCGGCACCGTCGTCGGACACCTCTAAGACGACGCGGTCTTTTTTAGGATAGGCCCTCACTCTTATGGTGCCCGAGGGGGGCTTGCCGAGGGTCTTTCTCTCCTCAGGGGCCTCTATGCCGTGGTCCACGGCGTTACGGATCAAGTGCACGAGGGGGGAGCCGAGGTCTTCGAGCACGGACCTGTCGAGGCTTATATCCTCGCCCTCTATCCTTAGCTCCACGGACTTGCCGCCCCTCCTCGATATGTCCCTTACCACCCTTGGCAGACTATGGGTAAGGTCCCCTATGGGGATGGTCCTCGCCGTGAGTATCCTCGAGTAGAGCTCGTTGAGGGTCTTGCCGAGGGTGTGGACGTCGTCCTTGAACTCTATGGAGCGGAGGGAATGGGAGAAGGTCTTGAAGGAGTTGAGCACCATGAAGAGGTCTCCCACGGTAGTGAGGAGCTCGTCAAAGACGGAACCCTCGACCTTCATGACGTTGGACAGCTTGAGCTCGGGAGGGCGGAAGACCTTTCCCGTTGCCTGGGGGGGCTGGGGGGGCTGGGGGGCCTGGTGGGCCGGGGGGGCCTGGTGGGGGTGCTTCGGCACTTCAGAGGGTCTTTCTTCCGCCTCTTCAGCGTCCTTTCTGCAGACCTTTATTTTTTCGACGAGGGGCGTTACGTCAACTTCGAGGGGCCGTCCCTCCTCCACGCGCCCGACGAGTTCCTTCAAGGCGTCGAGGGCCTCGAAAAGAGTCGATATGAGCCCAGGGGTGACCTGGAGCTCCCTGGAGCGCACCCCTGAGAGGAGGTCCTCCTGGGCGTGCGAAAAGCGCATTATGGGGTCGTAGCCCATGGAGGCGGACATGCCTTTCAATGAGTGGTAATGCCTGAAGAGGCTGTCTACCGTGGGTTCGTCGTCGGGCTCCTTTTCGAGGGCGAGAAGCCCGTCC
>DATEAM010000095.1:0-4239 GCA_035288385.1 Thermodesulfobacteriota bacterium | reverse complement strand
CTTTCCGCTCTTTTCCCTTAGCCATAATTCACCGATTTTCTTTGATAATTAACCCTACATAATAAATATAGTTGCCTTGAGACGCGGTGTCAAATTGCCGGCCCCTATTTTCTCGTGAAGGCGAAGTACACCGCCGCCAGGAGCGAGAGGGCGGCCCCGTAAAGGAAGGTCGCCTCCGGGCCGACCCTGTCCCAGAGGACCCCGGCTATGATGCTCGCCGGAAGGAGCATGATGCCGTTTACCGTATGGAAGACACCGAAGGCCGTGGCCTTCCTCTCCTCGGGGGCTATCTCCGCGATATAGGCCCTCTGGGTACCGTCGCTAACCCCCTTGTATACGCCGTAAAGGGGGAAGAGTATCCATATATGGAGGGCCGAGTCGGCGAAGGCCACCCCCGCGTACACGATGGAGTAGGATATGAACCCCGCGAGGACCATGGTCCTTAAGCCCACCCTGTCGGCAAGCGCCCCCATGGGGGCGGCGGTGGCGGCGTAGACGACGTTCAAAAGGAGGTATATGACGGGTATGAGCTCAGGGCTCACCCCGAGGTCCTGGGCCCGGAGTATGATGAAGGCGTCGGAGAAGGCGCCGAGCGAAAATATGCCGATGACCACGATATAGCGCCTGAAGGCGTGGTCGAAGGCGAAATCACCGAGGCCCGGAAGCCCCCTGCTCCTCTCCACGGGGCGGGCCTTCTCCTTTATGAAGACTACGAGAATAATGACGGCGATGACCGCCGGGAGCGTGGAGGCGAGGAAGACGAGCCTCAGGTTGCCGGTAAAAACGGCTAATAGAAGGAAGGCCACCCCCGGGCCTATGGCCGCCCCTATCGTGTCCATGGTCCTGTGGAAGCCGTAGGCCGCCCCGTACCTCTTCCTCTCCGTGGAGTCGGCTATTATGGCGTCCCTCGGGGCCGTGCGTATCCCCTTGCCGAACCTGTCGACGAAGCGGGCCGTAAGGACCTCGACCCACACGCCGGCGTTCGCTATAACGGGCCTGCTTACTGCGGACACCCCGTATCCGATGCCCATGAGGAGCTTTCTCCTGCCGAGTCTGTCGGAGAGCCACCCTGAAAAGACCTTGAGGATGGAGGCGGTGGCCTCGGCTATGCCCTCTATGATGCCGACGGTCGTCCTGGTGGCGCCAAGGACGTTTGTGAGGAAGAGCGGCACGAGAGGGTAGACCATCTCCGAGGAGATGTCCATGAACAGGCTCACGAGGCCCGCGAAGAATACGTTCCTGCTCAAGTTAAAAAGAAAGGGTCTCTCCTTCATGCGGTAAGGGTCCCTGGTTTTTCCTTCAATTATACAGTAAAACAGGGATAAGGGAATGGGAAGGGGGCCCGGCAAAAGGGCGGGTCGTTTTTTTAGAAGGGCGGGGATTGACTGAAGGCCTGAATATAGTAACAACGGCGCCGCAAGGGGACGAGTCGGCTTAAGCCCCTTCGGGGCACTCTACGCCCCCCCCGGTTCCACGCCCCCCGGCCCCCCGGCCCCCCGGCGCCTCCGACTTCATCTCGAGAGGGCGTCCTTAAGCTTGTCTACGACGGCGGGTACGCCTTGCGCCTTCCCGGTAAATATCTCCCCCGGGGTAATGCCGTCTTTTCCGTAGAACCTCCCGTTCCACTCGTCGTCTATCTGGAGGGCGGAGCCCTCGAGGGACACTCCGGCGAAGAGCCCCCGGCTCCTTGAATAGGAGTAAATCTCGGCCTTGAGCTGCGCGTCGGTGGCGGCCTCGGCCTGGCGCCCCACGGGGCCCGCGGCTATGGCGGCGTCGGCCCCGAGGGTGAACTTCCCCCTGGTCATCCCCTCAACGCCCTTGGAGCTCTTGAAGACGAGTATCACGTCCGTGGACTGGGCCCCGATCTGCCATCCCACGCTCCCGCCCGTTATGGTCACGAAGCTCGGGTCGCTCCAGCCTCCCGAGGAGTCCCTGACCACCACGACCCCGCGCCCCCAGCGGCCCCCGACGACGAAGCCCACCTTTATCACCTCGGGTATCACGGCTATGCCGTAGGCTTCGTGAAAGAGCGACTCGGGCAGCCCCTTTTCAGGCACCTCCATTATCTCCCTCAATACCTCGGCGGCAGCCTCGACCTTCCTTGCCTCATCCCCTTCGGCGGCGAGCGCCGTATCGTTGAAGAGCATCGTTAGTATTACGGCGAGCATGCATAGAAAAGGGCGTGTCCTCATAATGGTCTTCTCCTCGGCAGGTTAGTATGTCAAAACCTAATCTACACCCGGGAAAAAGCCCTGTCAAACAATAAAGCCACGGCCAACAAAAAAACTTGACAACAAAAGGCCAATCAAATAATATGAAATATTCAATAACTCCGGAGGATAAAGGCAAATGTACGCAGTGGTGAAGACAGGCGGCAAGCAGTACAGGATAACGGAGGGAGACACGCTCAGGGTGGAAAAGCTCCCCGGAGAGGTGGGCACCACTGTCGAGTTCCCCGAGGTCATCGCCGTCGGAGAGGGTACGGACGTGAAGGTGGGCACCCCGACCGTTGAGGGCGCCAGGGTGCTGGCCGAGATAGTGGAGCAGGGCAAGGACAAGAAGATAATCATATTCAAGAAGAAGCGCAGGAAGGGCTACAGCAGGAAACAGGGGCACAGGCAGTCCTTTACGGGTGTAAGGATAAAGGAGATAAAGGCGTAGCCCTTTTCCAGATAATTCAGACAGGGGAGGTTTTTCCATGGCACATAAAAAAGCGGGCGGAAGCTCACGTAACGGCAGGGACAGCAACGGTCAGAGAAGGGGAGTAAAGCGCTTCTCGGGTCAGGCCGTTTCCGCGGGCTCCATCATAGTGCGCCAGGTCGGGACCAGAGTGCACCCGGGAACCAACGTCGGGATGGGTAGAGACTACACGCTCTTTGCCAGGGTTGCCGGGGTCGTGGAGTTCGTGGACAGGGGCCGGAGAAAGGTCGTCAACATCGTGCCTCAGTAAGGCTCATTATTCAGGGAAGGCCTTCCGGATGACGGAGGGTTTCCCCCGACTCTATATAAAGGCGGATTAGCAAGGGGTTGTGAAGTCCTCTTTGTAATCCGCCTTTTTTTGTTTTCGATATGAAGTTCATAGACGAGGCTCGGATATACGTAAAGGCCGGCAACGGCGGCAGGGGGTGCGTGAGCTTCCGCAGGGAGAAGTTCGTGCCCAGGGGAGGGCCAGACGGAGGCGACGGAGGAGACGGCGGGGCCGTGGTCTTCGTCGCCGACTCGAGGATGACGAGCCTTTTGGACTTCCGCTACAGGAGGGAACATAAGGCGGACCGCGGCAGGCACGGCATGGGGAGCATGAGGCACGGCAAGAGCGGATACGACCTCGAGATAAAGGTCCCCGTGGGCACGGTCATAGAAGACGACGAGACCGGGGCGATACTTGCCGACATGACCGAAGAGGCCCAGAGGTTTTTGTGCTGCAAGGGCGGCAGGGGCGGAAAGGGCAACGCCCACTTCGCCACCTCCACCCACCAGGCCCCCAGGTTCGCCCAGCCAGGAGAGGAGGGCGAGGAGAGGAGGCTCAGGCTGGTACTAAAACTCCTCGCGGACGTGGGCATAATAGGTTTCCCCAACGCTGGCAAGTCGACCCTCATATCCCACATATCGGCGGCAAAGCCCAAGGTCGCCGACTACCCCTTTACCACCCTCGTCCCCCACCTCGGGGTGGTGGAATACGGGAGGTTCGGGGGGTTTATAGTAGCCGACATACCCGGGCTCGTTGAGGGGGCGCACATGGGCAAGGGCCTCGGGACACGCTTCTTGAAGCACGTGGAGAGGACCAGGCTCCTCATACACCTCCTTGACCTCTCGCCCCTTACGGGAAGAGACCCGAAGGAGGATTTTTCCGCCGTAAATCATGAGCTTGAGGCCTTTAGTTCAGAGCTTTCAACAAGGCCGCAGGTAGTCGCCCTGAACAAGGTCGACTTGAAGGAGGCGAGAGACATGCTCCCAGGGTTATTGAATTTTTTCCGGACGCAGGGTATAAAGGTATTCCCCGTCTCGGCCGTTACGGGAGAAGGACTCAAGGAACTCGTCAACTACGTCGGCAAAGAGGTGGAAAGGCTTAAAAAATTGAGGGAAATTTTTTGAGAAAAGTTCCCCTCAACTGGAGAAACCTTTTTGAAAAAAGGTTTCTCCAGACCTCTTCCAAAAACTTTTAGCTATTTCCCCGTAGGCGGCTCCATAGCAGAAATAGCCAAAAGTCTTTGGAAAGGGGGTCCGGGGGGGAAACTTTCT
>DATEAM010000094.1:0-5235 GCA_035288385.1 Thermodesulfobacteriota bacterium | reverse complement strand
CCCGTCCGTGCTGTCGTCGTCGCCGCTCGCCCAGTCGAACTCGGCGCCCACCCTTATCTTCATGGCCGTGGGCAGCTTGTAGCCTGCCTTTGCCGCGAAGGCCCAGGCGGATATGTCATAGTCCGTCACGGTCGAGTCCATGCTGCCCGTCTGGAAGGGGACCTCGAGGGTGTAATCAAGGCCCGAGACATTACCGGCGAGCCTTGCGCCTATGGTGTAGAGGTCCTGGGAGGTTATGCCGGCTATGACGCCCGTATTGTTAGTGATTATCTGGGAGGTTGTGCCGTCCCTGAGAAGTAAGGCGTATACGTTGATGGTGTTGTTCGGTATGGACTTGACGGTCGCGTGGATGCCGTAGAAGTCCTGGTCGTCGTCGCTGCCACCTGCGCCGTTCGGCGCTGCGGAGTCAATACCCTCGTTTATCTTCGAGCCGAAGAGGTCGACGTCGGCGGCGTCCGATGAAAAGGTGAGCTTTGCGGCGTCGAAGCTCCTGCCGTTGTTGTTCCACCCGAAGGGGCCTATGAGCCTCTGGTCGCCGTAGTTGAACTCCTGACGGCCCACCCTGAGGGAAAGGGGCGTGTCGAAGAGGTTCGCCACGTTAACATAGGACTCGTGGAGGTCCGTGAAGTTGCTGGAATGGTTGTCCGTGAGGCTCGGCCCGGAATCCTGGGAGCCTGTCTCGATACCCCATTGCCTCGAGTCCTGGAGGGTTATCTTGACGGAGGTGTCGTCCGTGGCCTGTGCGTTCGTCGTGAGCCTTACCCTCTGGAGAATGAGGCTTGAGGCCAGGTCGTCTTCTTCAAAGGTCGGGTTGCCCCTGTATTCACCCCTCACCCTGTACTCCCCGCTGAACGTGAAGTCAGTGGCCATCGCTGGTACGGCGAATACGGCAGTTATAGCAGCTGCAAATACCGACAAAAGTAATCTCTTCATCCTGTCTTCCTCCTTGGTTTTGTGAAATGTATTATTTACGCCGTTGTAATTTATCGCTCAAAAAAATACACGCGCACCTCTATACACAGGCGCAACGTGTATTTAATGCTTAAGAGCTGTCTACGGTGAAGGGCACATCCCTCTTGCCCGCGATATGCCCCCACACTGTCGTCGTGTCAGCGGTAAAAATCGTTGTGCTCTTTTTCTTCAAGTGGCGAGAACCCCGAATGAAGCCTGTCGTCAGTAGGAACGTTTAAAAGAGCTTTTTCGCAGTGCACTAAAACCCGGTGGTCCGCCTCAGTGCCTCTTACTCTTAACAGATAACGAGGGCCGGCAAAATGACTTTTGTCAGCTTGCGGCATTCAAGCGTGTTATACGCTTATCCCCGACCCCCGATACGCCCCTCTACACAAGGGTTGGCCTCGCCCCGGAGCGCACCCCGGGAACAAAGGTTGTCTCTTTATACACAACATTATCTGCGCTGTCAAGTCTTTTAGCTATTATTCTTAAAAAATTTTAATGTGCCGAAGAAGGCGGAAATGGCCGTTTTTCCTCGGGCAACCGTGGGGAATAAAAACTTTTGCTCCCCGGCGGCCCTCCATGGCGGTGAATTGTATTTAATGATGGACTCAGATGACCCCGGCCTTTATGAGGTCATGGAGGTGCACTACCCCCGTAACCTCACCCGAGGAATCGTCGAGGACGAAAAGCGCGGTTATGGAGTGCTCCTCCATCTTCCTCAAAGCGGCCTCCGCCAGAGAGCCCGGCGGTATGGACTTGGGGCTCGAAGTCATCACCTCCTCCACCTTTTTGTCGAGGAGGTCCCCGCCCTCCTCGAGGGCCCTCCTCAGGTCCCCGTCTGTAACCACGCCCACGAGCCTCTTGCCGTCGAAAACACCCGTGATGCCGAGCCTCTTTCGCGTCATCTCGAGCATCGCCTCCCTCATGGGCGTACCCGTGGAGACGGCTGGGACCGCGTCTCCGGCGTGCATAAGCTCCTCGACCCTCATGAACCTCCTGCCGAGGCTCCCGGCCGGATGGAGCTGGGCGAAGTCCTCCTCGCCGAAACCCCGGGTCTCGAGGAGCGCCACTGCCAGCGCGTCTCCCATGGCAAGGGTTGCCGTGGTGGAGGCCGTGGGCGAAAGCCCCAGGGTGCAGGCCTCCTCCTTAACCCCCACGTCGAGGGTGACGTCGGCGTGCCTTGAGAGCGTGGACCGTGGATTGCCCGTCATGGCTATCATCTTTATGCCCATGCGCTTTACGATGGGGATTATCCTCACAAGCTCCTCGGTCTCGCCGGAGTTGGATACGGCCAGGAGTATGTCGTTCTTCATCAGGACCCCGAGGTCGCCGTGCACGCCCTCGGCGGGGTGGAGGAAGAAGGCCGAGGTCCCGGTGGAGGCGAGCGTGGAGGCTATCTTCTGGCAGATTATCCCGCTCTTGCCCATGCCGCACACCACGACCTTGCCCGTGGCCGAGAGTATCAACTCCACGGCGCGGGAGAAATTATCGTCGAGCCTCTCCACAAGGGCGCCAACCGCCCCGGCCTCTATGCCGAGAACGCGCCTGGCAATGTCAACGGCCCTGATTTCTTTTCTCTTATCAACCATGTCTTTTTGGGGGGGACCTTTCTGAAGAAAGGTCCCCCCCAAACCCCCCTCCAAAGACTTTTGGCTATTTCCTGCTAAGCGGCTGCCTGCCGGGAAATAGCTAAAAGTTTTTGGAGGGAGTTTTAGGAAACCTTTTTACAAAAAGGTTTCCTCAAGCCTTTCTAACCACCTGGTCTATCTCGGTTATCTCTTCTATGAACTCTTTCACGTCCTTCAAGGCTATGGAGTTGGGCCCGTCGCAAAGAGCCTTTTCCGGGTCAGGGTGGACCTCCATGAAGAAGCCGTCCACGCCGCACCCCGCGGCGGCCCTCGCGAGGTAGCGGGCCATGGTCCTGTCTCCCCCCGAGCTCGTCCCCATCCCCCCGGGGGACTGGACGCTGTGGGTGGCGTCGAAGACGACGGGGAAGCCGAGGGCCCTCATGACGGGAAAGGCCCTGAAGTCCACCACGAGGTTGTTGTACCCGAAGCTCACCCCGCGCTCGGTTATTATTATCCTGTCGTTTCCCGTGGAGAGGACCTTCTCCACGGAGTGGCGTATGTCGCCGGGGGCCATGAACTGGCCCTTCTTTATATTGATGACCTTTTCGGTGAGGGCGGCTTCCACGATGAGGTTGGTCTGACGGCAGAGAAAGGCGGGTATCTGGATTATGTCCACCACAGAGGCCACCTCTCCCACCTCGGACCTGCAGTGCACGTCGGTCAGGAGCGGGACTTCCGGGTATTCCAACTTGGCCTTCCTCAGGACCTCGAGGCCCTTTTCGAGCCCCGGGCCCCTGTAGGAGTTGAGAGAGGTCCTGTTAGCCTTGTCATAGGACGTCTTGAAGACAAAGGGCACGCCCAGGTCCTCTGTTACCTTCAAGAGCCCCTCGAGGGTCTTAAGGGTTGTGGCCTCGTCCTCAATGACGCAGGGGCCCATTATGAAGAAGAGGGGCGCGCCCTCCTTCTTGAAGAGTTCCTCGAGTTTTTTCATCTCGACGCCCTCGCATTCGTCTTTGGTCTTGCGGCGGCCTTCGTGCGGGTCTTTTTCTTCACGGTCTTCGAGGCGCCGAGTTTTTTGGTAAGCACCGACTTGACGAAACCCTTGAAGAGGGGGTGAGCTTTCATGGGCCTGCTCTTGAATTCCGGGTGGAACTGGCAGGCGACGAACCACGGGTGGTGCTTGTACTCCATTATCTCCACGAGGTTCCCGTCGGGCGATAGCCCGCTTAATACGACCCCCGCCCTTTCGAGCACCTCTCTATACGAGTTGTTGACCTCGTAGCGGTGCCTGTGCCTCTCGGAGATCTCGGAGGCGCCGTATACCGAGTAGGCCTTCGTCCCCTTCTTTATCACGCAGGGGTAGGCTCCGAGCCTCATGGTGCCGCCCTTCGTGTATATCTTCTTCTGCTCTTCCATTATGTCAACGACGGCGTAGGGGGTGGAGGGGTTGAACTCCGAGGAGTTCGCCTCTTTCAGGCCGCACAGGTCTCTGGCTATCTCGATTACCGCCACCTGCATCCCGAGGCAAATGCCGAAGAAGGGCATCCCCTTCTCCCTTACGTACCTTATGGCTGAAATCTTGCCCTCAACGCCCCTGCTCCCGAACCCCCCGGGGATGAGCACCCCGTCCACGTCCTTGAGCATCGCCTCGGGCCCCTTTCTGCCCACCTCTTCGGAGTCTATGTATATGAGGTTTACGCGGCAGCCGTTGGCAATCCCGCCGTGTATGAGGGCCTGGTGGAGGCTTTTGTAGGAGTCCACGAGGTTGACGTACTTGCCGACTATCCCGATGGTGACCTCGTACCTTGGGTTGGCGAGTTTCTTTACTATCCTCTCCCACTGGTCGAGCATAGGCTTCCTCGTCCACATGTTGAGGAGCTTTATTATCTTCTCGTCGAGCCCCTCGCGGTGGAAGACGAGGGGGACCTCGTAGACGCACCCCACATCGCTCGCCGATATCACGGCGTCCCTGTCCACGTTGCAGAAGAGGGCTATCTTGTCCTTGATGTCCTGGGTAAGGTCGCGGTCGGACCTGCAAAGTATTATGTCGGGCTGGATGCCTATCTCCCGGAGCTTGTTGACGCTGTGCTGGGTGGGCTTGGTCTTTATCTCCCCGGCGGTGGCTATGTAGGGAAGGAGCGTCAGGTGGATATAGAGGACGTTTTCCTTGCCGAGGTCGAACCTGAGCTGGCGTATGGCCTCGAGGAATGGGAGGCTCTCTATGTCGCCCACGGTGCCGCCCACCTCCACTATGGCGATGTCCACGTCGTTTGCGATGGCGAGGACCCTGCTCTTTATCTCGTCCGTTACATGGGGGACCACCTGGACGGTGCGGCCGAGGTAATCGCCCCTCCTCTCCTTCGTTATTATGGAGTCGTAGACCTGGCCGGTGGTGAAGTTGTTGCGGCTTGTGAGCACCGCGTTAGTGAACCTCTCGTAATGGCCGAGGTCGAGGTCAGTCTCGGCCCCGTCGTCGGTCACGAAGACCTCGCCGTGCTGAAAGGGGCTCATGGTGCCGGGGTCGACGTTTATGTAGGGGTCGAGCTTCTGCATGGTTATCGCAAGGCCCCTCGCCTCAAGGAGAGCCCCGATGGAGGCGCTGGCGATGCCCTTTCCGAGAGAGGATACCACCCCGCCAGTTACGAAGATGAATTTCGTCTTGATCTCTTTTTTCATTTTTTTGGGGGAAAACTTTTTATAAAAAGTTTTCCCA
>DATEAM010000093.1:0-5530 GCA_035288385.1 Thermodesulfobacteriota bacterium | reverse complement strand
ACCTTTCTTCAGAAAGGTCCCCCCCCAGACCCCCAGGATAATCAAAGCCCCGGTATTATGCGCTTCATCCACCCTTCTTTTGAGGAGATGGCCCCGTGGGGGCACATCTCCTGGCAGCACCAACACCTTATGCACCTGTCGTAGTCTATGGTTATCCTGTCGGAGCGTTCCATTATCTCCGCGGGACAGGTCTCAACGCAGACGTTGCAGAGCGTGCAGCTCGAGTGCGTTATATGGGGCCTCGAGGTGAGGGCGCGCCTCAAGGGCCTGTCTATGAAGTAAGGGAGCCGCGCGGTGAAGTTCGTGTCCATGATGGGCGGGAAGCGGAAGTCTTTTACCTTCTCGGGCATCGCGCCGACTATATCGACGTTCTTCGCCTCCGTCTCCTTTATCCCACGGAGGCTTGCCGCCCTGTGTATGGGTATGTCCCTAAGCCTGGCGCCGAGGAGGGTGGCGGCTACCGTATCCATGGCAATGGCGTCGGCGGAGGCGAAAAGGAGCCCAAGGTCCCTCGGAGTGCCGCTGCCCGGGCCGTTACCCTCCATGGCGGTAACGGCGTCCATGACGGTGAGCCTCGGGTTGAGGCAGAGGTAGAGGTCGAGGATCATGGCGCCGAAGTACGTGCTGTCCACGCCGGCGCTCAGGTGCCACTGGGGCTTCAGTTTCCCCGGCACGCACCCGAAGACGTTCTTCACGCCCATTGTGAGGAGCATCTGAGCGTGGGTCTTGAGCTTGGGGATGTTTATTATGCCGTCCACGTCGAGGGCCTCCCGGGCCACCTCGAAGCGCTTGAAGGTGTGGCCGGCCGTGTTTTCCTTGAGCACCACCTCCTTGAATTCCATGAAGGCGGCGCCCTCTCTTTCGCAGGCCCCGAGGACCCCGGACTTCTCGGCGGCCTTGCGTGCGCTGCCGAGCCCCGGGCTGTCGCCCACCACAGGAGTCGCCCCGGCCTCCTTTACGAGCCTTATGAGCGCGCCCACTACCGCAGGGTGGGTCGTAACGGCGGCCTCCGGGGGCTTGGGCGCAAGGAGGTTGGGTTTGAGAAGGATCCTTTCTCCGGGCTTTACAAAGCCCTTCAAGCCGCCGAGGAGGTCCACGGCCCTCTTAACGCTACCGTAGGCCTCTTCAGTCCCGTACGCGGCGCACCTGACTATGGCCACTTTCTTTTTCATAAGCTACCAGCGGTCATTCCTTATTATATATTAATGGAGGGCCTTTGGCATAGATTTTTGCGGCGGGCTTAAGCGAAGGAGCTTGCGCCTTTTTAAGGGCGTTACATGGGTGGGCTGGATGACGATAGAGGGCGCAGAAAGAGGAGACGCCCCTGAAAAAAGGAGACGCCCCTGGGGGCGTCTCCTCGGTAGCCCGGTCATGGTCCGGGCCTTCATATAAGCGGGTTTCTTCTTAATCTTCCATAAGGCGAAGGGTGGACGCGGGGTTCAGGGGCCCGCCCTTTACTTCAGCTCCTTTAAGCGGTTCTTCGCCGTCTGGGCCTCGGGGCTTTCGGGGAATTTTTCCACCACCTGCTCAAGGAGCACCCTGGCCTCTTTTATCGAGCCGAGTTTCTCGAAGGCCATCCCCTGCTTCAGAGTCGCAGACGGGACCTTGTCGCCCCTGGGGTAGTCGTTTATCACGCGGTCGAACTCGAGTATAGCCCTCTCCCAGTCGGCCCTGGTATAGTATATCTCGCCTATCCAGTACCGGGCGTGGTCCGCGAGCTTGTGTCCGGGCCAGTTTTCGAGGAAACCCTCGAAGGTCTCTATCGCCTTATCGTATTCCTTGTCCTTTGTCAGCCTGTAGCCCCTGAAGTATACCTCCTCCGGGTCTCCCGCAGCCGCGCCGGCCCTGGGTACGGAGGCGACCCCCCCGCCCCCCCCGGCCCCACTTTCAACGGAGCCGAAGCCGCCGGTCTCGAGGGAATCGAGCCTCCTTGAGTTGGCCTCAACGGCCCCCCTCAGACCCTGCACCCCTTCGCTGTTCTCTTTTACGGCCGCCTCGAGGGCTTTGAGCCTTTCTTCGAACCCCCGCACCGTCTCCTCAGAGGCCGTTATGTCCTCCCTAAGCTGCGCCTTCTCGCTCTCGTACTCGTCAAAGGTGCCGCGGATAAAGGAGAACTCGCGGCGCATCTCGTCCACTGCGGCCGTTGCCTCGGAGGCGGATATCTCCACGTGCTCAAGTCCGGCTCCCGTGCCCCCCTCGAGCTCGGCCACCCTGGTCTTGAGTCCCTTCACGTCGTCGAGAAGGCCCTGTTGCTCGGCGGTCATAATGGGGGTGCCCAGGCACCCGGAGAGGGTGAGGGCGAGAGCCCCGAGAAGCGCCGTAAGAGTAAATTTGTGCTTACCCATCAGAAAACCTTCCATCGAGTATAATCGAGCATAAATGTTCAGTCGCGTATCATGAATGCCGCGCGCCTGTTCTTGGACCAGGCCTCCTCGCCGTGGCCGTTGTCCATGGGCATCTCCTCACCGTAGCTTATGGTGGAGAGCCTGCCTGAGTCCACGCCGAGGGAATTTAGAAAGCTCTTAACGCTCTTGGCCCTCTTCTCGCCGAGGGCGAGGTTGTACTCGTTCTCGCCTCTCTCGTCGGCGTGTCCCTCTATGAGGACGTTTACACCGGGGTTGAGCTTGAGCCACTGAGCGTTCTTCCTCAAAAGATCCTTGTCCTCGTCCCTTATATTATATCTGTCGTAGTCGAAGTGCACCGTGTAGAGTTCGCCGGTATCCACGGCCCTTTTGGTGAGGGCGTCCCCGGGCTCCAGCTCGGCGTATTCTGCCTTCTTGCCGGCGTCCTCCTCAACGACGTCCTCCTCCATGAAGTCCTCGCCTACCATGCCGTCGTCCACGACCACCTCTTCACTGCCCTGCCCTGAGACGTCTTCCTTGAGGAGCGTTTTACCCTTGCATGCCACGAGGGCGAGGCATAATACGAAGACCGAAAGGAACTTCAAGTATTTGTTCATTTAATACCTCCTTGTTTTAACACCTGGTTTGAATACTTCGTTTTGTAAAGGGTCAGTATAAAAAGGGCGACCAGACCGGGGTGGTTTCATTTCCAACGCCTGTGGTGACTTTAAGTAGACCTGTGCCGTCGGCCTGCATGATGTAAATTGAGGATACCCCGCGGACGGTGGAGCTGAAGACGATGTACCTGCCGTCAGGCGACCATGAAGGGGATATGTTGTTGCCTTCGAACGTAAGCTGGGCCTCTTTGTCGCTGTTCGTGCTGGCAACCCATATGTTAAACGCCCCGGTGTTCGAGCGGGCGAAGGTGATTTTGTCCCCGTCTGGCGACCATGCCGGGCTCGAGTTGTACTTGCCTTTGTAGGTCAGCCTCCGCGTTTTTCCAGTGGGGAAGTCTAACACAAATATATGGGGATTTCCACTGATATCTGAGACGTAGGCCATCTTTTTTCCGTCCGGGCTCCAGGTCGGGGAAACGTCTATGCCGTAGTTGTCCGTAAGACGCGTCAAATCCCTCGAATCGAGGTCCAGGATGTAGAGCTCCGGGGACTTTTCCTCGCTCAGAGTGAGGGCCACTCTCTTGCCGTCGGGCGAAAACCTCCCGCCTATGTTTATGCCCTCTTTTTTCGATACGACGGTGTCGCGGCCAGTCCTCAGGTCGAGCATGTAGATGTTGGCCCAGCCGTTCTTGTAGGATGTGTAGAGCATCTTTTTTCCGTCGGGCGACCACTGGGGGGAGAGGTTTATGGAGCCGTTGCGGGTAAGGCGGACCACGTTCTTGCCGTCGTAGTCCGAGGCGTATACCTCCTTGTTGCCCGTGGCGTTCGAGATGAAGAGCATCTTGGTGGTGAAAATGCCCTTTCGCCCCGTGAGCTCCTCGTAGAGCTTGTCGGCGAAGTAGTGCGAGAGTTTCCTCGGGTTGGAAATGCTGCCTATGTACCTCTTTCCCAGTATGAGCCTTTCCCTGAGGCAGTCGAAGAGCCTTACGTCGAGGGTAAGCCTGTCGCCCTGGATCTGGAAGCGGCCCTTGACGAGGGTGTCGGCCCCTATCATCCGCCACTCCCTGAAGTTTATTTCCTTGCCGGCGAACCTGTCCTCGGCGGGGTCCTCGATGAAGGCCTCCTTCGGTATGACCTTGAAGAGCCTCGTGAACTCGATGTCAGAGGTGAGGGCGTCTACGAGTTCGGCCCTTATGGAGGATATGAGCCGCTCCTCCTCGGGGTTGCGCGCCGGAGAACCGGTGTAGAGGAAGTCCTGGACCGCTATGGGGAGCTGTCGTATCGAGGGAGCCTCGAGGTCGATATAGACCTTCGCCTGAAGTGTCGCCGGGGCGAGGAGGACGAGAAAGAAGAGGATGAAGTATATGGGCGAGAGTTTCTGTTTTATCATCTAATCGACGCAGTTGGGGCAGAACCTGAGTCCCGTTTCAAGGTAGTCGTCGTTAAAGTCCTCGGGTAGCGGGGGGAAGGGCGAGGCCTTCTCCACGGCGTTCATGAGCGAGAGGTCGAACCGCCTGTCCCCAGAGCTCTTCTCGAGCCAGCTTTTCATAAGCCTGCCGTCTTTTCCTATCTTGATGGACACTATTACGGAAATTCCTCCCTCGTCGAACTCCTCGGGGAATATCCAGTTCTCCTGGACCCTTTCCCTTATGGAGGCGAAGTAGGCCTGGTACTTTATGTCTATGTTCTTGGCCGTTATCCCGGCCCCGGGAGAAGTCGTTAGGCCGTAGTTTTTTACCCCCTCGGAGGAGCCCCGGGAGCCTTCGGCGCCGGAGAGCCTTTTCCTTATACCCTCGAGGCCCCGCTCGACCCCCTGTGACTCATCTTTCTTACGTCTCTTGAGATCCTCGATCCTTGAAGTTACGAGCTCTTGACCCTCCGCCTTCTTCACCTTCTCCTTGAGCTTCTCAAGGGCCTCGCCGATGGAGACGGTCTCTTCCGACTCTTTCGTCTCCTCTGCCACCGGTACCTTTTCCTTCGCCAATGTTTTTTTAGCCGCTGCCGGTTTTTCCTTTATCTTTTCCTTTATCTTTACCTCGGCCTTGACCTCTTCCTTAACCTCCTCCTTCACCTCGGCCTTTTCGGCGGCCTTCGTCTCCACGGGCGCTGGAGTTTCTTGTGCCACCGTCCTTTTAGCGCCCTGGGGCCTCGAAGGCTCGACGAGGTTCACCGTGTACACGGGCGTAAAAAATATCTTTCCGGGCTCTTTCCCGAAAAACACGAGCCCCAGGACGATTATTATGGAGTGGAGGACAATGGATCCGACGATCGTCCTCTTAAAGGTCCCGGGTGTATTCCTCTCCAATATCTCCATAAGGCTTTTTAGGGCTCCGTGGGCAAGGGATAGGGTCGCGGTCTAAAGTGTGTTCCGCCCCGGAAGATCGAGGTCGAAGGGCGTGTCAATGCCGGGTTTCCGGCCTCGGGAGGTAATGCGTCGGGACACGCGACCAGTCCAAAGCCCCCCAGCCCCCCCCAGCCCCCCAGCTCCCCGGTGCGACTCCCGGCCCCTGACCCACGCCGCAATTGGCCCGGCGGCCCTCTATGCCCCCCCGGCCCCCCCCCGCAGCCCCC
>DATEAM010000092.1:0-4244 GCA_035288385.1 Thermodesulfobacteriota bacterium | reverse complement strand
GAAAACCTTTCTTCAGAAAGGTTTTCCCCCAGAGGGTTTCCCCCATTTTTTCAACTCTTCTTCTTCTTGTAGGCTTCCCTGGGTTTGGGGCCGTTTTCGAGGAGGTCCTTTATGGTCATTATGGAGATTGGGCTCGTCCAGTCCCTCGGGCCCCATACCTTTTCGGCCACCACCCCGTTCTGGTCGACTATGAAGGTCTCGGGCACTCCCGTGGTCTTGTACATCTCCTTTATCCTGCCCTTGCGGTCGTGGAGCACGGGGAAGGTGACGCCGTAGCCTTTGGCGAACTCCTCGACCACCTCTGGCGCATCGGAGTCTATGCTCACGGCGAGTATCTCGAAGGGCTCTCCTTCGAATCTCTCGTAGAGGGCCTGCATGGAGGGTATCTCGTCCTTGCAGGGCTCGCACCACGTGGCCCAGAAATTGAGGAAGACCACCTTGCCGCGGTAGTCCTTGAGGCTCACCTCCTTGCCCTTAAGGTCGGGAAGAGTAAAGTCCAGGGCCTCGGAGCCCGGCACCACGGGCGCGAACCTTTGCTTCTGGCCCATCACGATGAATACGACGGCAAAAACGACGACTACGATTATCCCGATTATGGCGGCCTTTGGCAGGCCTTTTTCCTTCTCTTCTGCCATGGTGAGTTTATTAAAGCCTATTTTTATCCCCTAATCCAGAGTTTTTTACGCGTAGGCGTGGAGTCCCGGCAGTACGAAGCTAACGCCCCAGTACAGGAATATGACCGCCAGGAAGCCCGCTATGGAGAGGTAGGCGGCCTTCCTGCCCCTCCAGCCCCGGGTGACGCGGGCGTGGAGGTAGGCGGCGTATATGAACCATGTTATAAGCGACCAGGTCTCCTTGGGGTCCCAGGTCCAGTACGCCCCCCAGGCCGAGTTGGCCCAGATGGCCCCCGTCACGATGCCCACGGCAAGGAAGGGGAAGCCCCAGGCTATGGCCCTGTAGCTCAGCTCGTCTATCATCCGGGCCTCGGGCAGGGAGCCGATGAGGGCGTTGTTCCTCCCCCGGGTCTCGTACCTGTTCTTTAACAGGAACATTATGGCCAGGCCGAAGCTTATGGCGAAGGCCGCATAGCCTATGAAGGTCGTGAAGACGTGGAAGTCGAGCCAGCCAATGGCGTATTTCTCGAGGCCGAACCTGGAGAAGAGGTCCACCATCCAGTGCCACTTGTTCTGGAGCGCCGGGTTAAGGGGCTCCACGCTCTTGTACCTGTAGGGGAGCATCGTTGCCGAGAGCATGGCGAGGAACTCGAAGCTCATGACGAAGGCCCCCGCGGTCTTGAACTTGTACTTGTACTCCATCATGAGGTACCCGAGGTTCGTGGCCCAGACGAAGAGGACCATGGACTCGTAGAGGTTCGAGAAAGGCGCGTGCCCCGACTCCCCGGCCCTCATTATGAGGATCATCGTCGTGGAAAAGAGGGCCACGACGGCCATGGAGGTGGCGAGCTGGCCAAGCCACTTCTTCTGAAATACCCAGTTGCCGAGGTAGAGAAGCGCCGTCAGGATGTAAAAGGCGAAGGAAAAACTGAAAAAGACGAGTGACAGTATCATGAGTCGTTACCCTCCGGGGCCGTAACCCCTGTTAACCGGCATTGATGTTTTCGACGATTTCCTTTATGTCCTTCTCAAGGACGAAGTTGTTCTTGTTGGTGAGCCCGCCGAGTTTTACCTCCGTCGAGCCCCCGTTCTCCCTCACGTACACCCAGACCCTCCTGTGGAAAACGAAGAAGGCGAGTATGAAACCCAGTCCCATAACGCCCGTGCCGAGCCAGACGATGTTGGTGCCCGGGTCCTTGTTCAACGATATCCCGGAGTAGAGTATGCCCCGGTAGTCGGTGAAGACGAGGTCGTATTCGGAGTCGGGTATCGCCGGGAATATGCCCGGGTATTTAAGGAAGAGCCACGGAGTGGATACCAGACGCTCTCCTTCGTAGACCTCGACGGATATGGCGGGGTTGTTAGCCTCGGCGGTCTGCGAAAAGACGGTGTTGTTCCTCTCGTCGTAGGCGAAGTCCGCCGTGTAGCCCGCAAGCCTTATCGAGTACCTCGATCCCGGTATCTGCTTTACCTCGTTCCAGCCGACGGTGAACTCCGAGCCCTCGGCCATCCGGGTCTTCTTGCTTACGAGCACCATGTTCGCGGAATTTATCCTGTCCCAGGCGTTTCCGAAGGACGACTGGTAAAAACGTATGCCCTTGTAGAAGAGCGGCTCGTTTACCCATATCTGTTTGGTAAGGACCTCCTCTTCGCCCTCTATCACCGTAAGCAGGCTGTTGTACTGCCTTATCTGTCCCGTATCGTAATAATCTATCCAGAACTTGTCGAGCCTGACCTCAAAGTCCGTCTCGGGAACCGTCATGTTGGTGCCCACGTACACAATCCTGAAGTCCTTGTAGCCGTAATAACTGCCCACCATGGCGCCCAGGAGTATGAGGAGCAGGCTTATGTGCACCACGTCGGAGCCGAACCGGCCTATGACGCCCTTTCTCGCGTAGAAGTAGTGGCCCCCCTCCCTGGAAGAGGAGCTTACCTTGAACCTCTTCTTCTTGAAGGCGGCGAGGACCCTCTCGCGGACCTCCTTGACGTCTCCGGGACAGTTAAGCGTCTGGTGGTACGAGCATTTGTCTATTATCCTCGGTTCGAATTTTTCCGGAGACTTGTTGGCAAGGAGCCCCTTCCACTTCGGCGGGAACCTCTCAAAGGTGCAGACTATGATGTTCATGGTAAGGACACCGAGGAGAGCGGCGAACCACCAGGAGTGGTACATGTCGTTAAGGCCGGTATATAGTATGACGCGAGTCCACTTCTCGCCGTAGGCGGCGAAGTACTGAGAGGCCTGCTGGTTCTGTTCTATGACAGTGCCGAAGATGGACGACCCCGCGAGGGTCATGAGCACGAATATCGTAAGCGTGAGGGAATTGAAAAAGTACCAGACCTTCGAGCCAACCGTCTGGTACCAGACTCTTTCAGAACGTGTCACCGCCACCTCGTTAACCTTCTCCTGCATGAATTTCCACTCTCTCAGGGACGTTGCTTCGCAATCTGGGCGAGATAGTCCGAGGCCGCTTTGCCTACACTGGATTCGGGGTCAATGGCCCTGGCCTTTTCCCAGGCCACGCTCGCGTTTTCGAGGTCGCCTTGACCGTAGGCGAGCACAAAACCCTTCGTGAGCCATATCCTCTGGTTATACGGGTTTTTCTTTATGCCCTCATCTATGTATTCGAGCCCCTCTTTGGAGTTGCCCGTGTAGTGAAGAGAAAGGCCTATGTCGTTATATATCTTGATGTTGTCGGGGTTTACCTTCGAGGCCCTCTTGTAATAGTCCACGGCCTCGTTGAACATCTTCAAGTCGAAATAAGTGTCTCCGAGGGTAAGGAGCGTGTCCATGTCCTCGGGGTTTTCCTTCAAGCGGGCCTCGAGGGCCGCCACTATGGAGGAGTGGTTTATGGGAGTGCTTACCGTGGTCGCGGCCCCGCGGTCGTTGTTGTATACGCTCTGGGGGCCCTGGGTGGAACTCCTGGTCCCCATGAAATAGCCGCCGATCCCCGCAAGGACTACCACCGCTAACGCTACGATGCCTATTACTTTGTTTTTACTCTGCACGGCCGCACCTCTTTTATCTGTTTATTCCCGAAAAGGTCTCGTCAACTGTCTTTCTTATGGAAACCACGTCGTACCCCTTCTTGTGGAGATCGTAGGCGAGAAGCGCCTCGTTAATGCATATGTCGCAGTACTGGGCGTGCTCGTCCACGTAACAGGTAAGGAGACTCTTGTGCCCGGAGTGCTTCTCGCAGTCGCAGTAGCAGTAAAGGCTGTCGAGCACCTCGGGTATCTCCTTGGCCACCCGGTAGGCCTCAGCCGCGGCGCCGGTAAAGTACATGGGAGGGAGGGTCTCTCTCGTCTCCCCTCCCCTCAGGGAAGCCGGGTCTATGGTGGTCTCGCTCCCCGTGCTGCAGGAGGCGAGTGAAGCCACGAGCCCCACCGCCATGATTATCGCCAGGAATTTTCTGTACAAGGTCCCCTCTTTTGGCAACTTCGAATGGTAACTTCGACCGCGCTCAGTCGGTACGCTGATATCGGACGTTATGATCACATGTAATAGTAACAGAGATAAATTAAAAATTTATTAACGAAAGATTAGTAATTATAAATGAAAGCCGGGGCGGTGGGGGGGCGGCGGGGCGGGGGGGGTTGCGGGGCCTGGACGCATGGCCGCATGGTTAGATA
>DATEAM010000091.1:0-12672 GCA_035288385.1 Thermodesulfobacteriota bacterium | reverse complement strand
GGGGGGGGGCGGGGGGGCGCTGAGGGGCCGGGCTTGTGCCAGGTCCCATGAAGTCGCGCGCTCGTGAGACTTCACCGGACTCGAATCCCGTTAAATCAAACCAAAGGAGACAGGCCATGGAGAGAAAAGGAGCCGTTACTTTCAAGGGAAAACCCTTAACCCTTCTGGGCACCGAGGTAAAGGTCGGGGACAGGGCCCCAGACTTCAAGGTCCTCGACAAGGCCCTCAACGTGGTGGGCCTCAAGGACTTCGCCGGCAAGACCAAACTCGTAAGCGTCACCCCATCGCTCGACACACCCGTGTGCGACCAGCAGGCCAGAAGGTTCAACGAAACGGCTGCCAACCTCCCCGAGGACATCGTGGTACTGAACGTCAGCATGGACCTGCCCTTTGCCATAGGCAGGTTCTGCACTATGGCCGGCATAGAGAAGGTCCGGACCCTTTCCGACCACAGGGATGCCTCCTTCGGCATGGCCTACGGTGTGCTGATAAAGGAGCTGAGGCTCCTTGCGCGCTCCATCTTCGTCATAGGCAAGGACGACAGGATAAAATACGTGGAGCTGGTCGGCGAGGTTACGGCCCAGGTGGACTTTGAGAAGGCCCTCGCCGAGGCGGGCTGATACCCTCGATCAGGAGGGAACAGGACCTGGGGCTTCTTCCTCGACTAAAGTCTAAAGGACGCATAAGCGCCCTTTTTCTTTCACTCCCATAGTGGGTCTTAGAAATTGATAGTCGTACGCCTCCCCGAGGATATTCACCAGGCAGAAGGCCCCATAGAGGGCGGTACCTTCCGGGGGAGGTGGCATTTTTCCTTCGGCGACTACTCGGACCCCGGGTTCAGGAGGTTCGGGGCCCTGAGGGTCTTTAACGACGACACCATCTCCCCCGGGGCCGTCTGGCCGCTCCACCCCCACCGGGATATCGAGGTCGTAACATACTGCGCAGGAGGCGAGTTCCTCCACGCCGACGAGCACGGCGAGGGAGGGGTCCTCAAAAAGGGGGACGTCCAGCACACGACCGTGGGCCGCGGCATGTGGCACTCCGAGATAAACAACCGAAGAGACGCCCCCATGCGCTTCATACAGATGTGGTTCTACCCGTCGGTAGAGGGGCTCACCCCAACGGTAGAGCAGAAGGCCGTAAAAAAGGCGGAGAGGACGAACAGGCTCCTGCCCCTCGTATCCCCCGTACACGCCGAAGCGCTCTTCATCCACTCGGACGCCCGCATATACTCCTCTTTCCTCGAAGAGGGCAAGTTAGTCAAGCACGCGATCGAGGCCCAGAGGGGAGTCTATCTCTACGTCGTTGAAGGGGGACCCGTAAGGGTGGACGGGGAAAGGGTGCCCGTCCTCGGCGCTGTCAAGGTGGAGGGGGAAGAGGGGATCGCCATAAAGGCCGGTGGAGATAGCGAGCTCCTTGTCGTGGACGTCGTAATGGTGGGCGGCGTATAAATCCTGCCGTACGCCACTTGTTTCGAGGAAGTCAGGCGGCAGGTTCAAGGCTTGTAGTACATGAGCTCCCGTGCGTAGGGGGAGATGAACTCCGTGAACCTCTTTACCTCCTTGTACTTCAGGGTGATGAATTCCGAGGCTATCTCCGCGTTCTCCTTCAACTGGTCGGCCGAGTCGCACCCTATGGCCGCCGTAGTTATGGGTTGAGTCAGCGCGTAGCAGAAGAGGAGCTTTTTCGGGGCCTCGATCATCCCCCTTAAATAGACCTTCATCCCAACGACCCCCACGTCCTTCGCCCCGGCCACGGGGACCACCTCCTCGAGGAAGCACTTGTGGCTCGGCTCGGCGGGGTTTACGGGGATGAGGACCACGTCGAAGTCGAACTCCTCAAGACACCTCCTTATGATGACCGGGTCGTGGTGCCCGGTAACGCCAAGATACTTCACGTCCCCCCTGTCCCTGGCCTGAGTAAAGGCCTCCATGGCCCCTCCCGGGCCGAAGACCTTTTCCATATCCTCTTCGGACCTCATGTCGTGGACATACCAGATGTCGAGGTAATCGGTCCTCATGTTCCTTAGCGTCTCTTCGAGGTGCGCCATGGCCCCGGCCCTGTCCCTCGCGTGGGACTTGCTCGCGAGGACCACGTCGCTCCTCCTGCCCTTCAGCGAATTTCCGTAGTAGGCCTCGCTCCCGTCATAGGCACGGGCCGATTCCATGTAGTTTATCCCGAGGTCGAGGGCCGTGTTTATGAGGCGCTCCGCCTTCTCCTCCTGGCCGTAGGTCCTCAATATCCCCTCTCCGCCGAGCCCCAGGATGGTAACGTCGAGCCCCGTTCTACCGAGCCTCCTCTTAGGGATGACTATCTCGGTGGTCTTCTCTTTTCCCGTCTTTTCCATGGCGGGATTATAGCAGTTTTTACCGGTTATTCTAATCTTTATTTCCTCGTTAAGACAGCGGCGCAATTGAATTTCAGCGGCCATAATAGTACCATGGGGGTGTCCTGAAAGGTGCGAAGGCATGAGAAACGTAAATGACGCGAAGACCATAATAGAGATGCTCAAAAGGCGTGGCTTCGGCCTGGACCTCTGCAACCCGAAGGACTACCTCGTCTTCCCGCCGGACTGGGACCCAGCCTTCGAGGACGAGCTCTACGGGCTCTTGAAGAAGTACTCCTTCAGGATATTCATAAGGGACGTAATAAAGAACAGAAAATCCTTCGAGGCCGAAGACCTGACAAAATACTCGACAAGGGAGTGGGTCGAAAGGTACATACGCTTTCTCGTCGAAAGGGGTGTTGTGGATACGGGGAAGGACGGCAGGTACAGGCTCAAGACGACCTCTGTATTCAGCTTCGGCGACACCCTCGAGTGGTTCGTGGCCAACGTCTTCGGGAAGGAGTTCAGCTCTCCCGCGCTCTGGGGCGTGAGGCTCAAGGGCGCGGCCGCAGGCGGGGACTACGACGTCATAGCCTCGGTCGAGGGCAGACTCGTCTACGTGGAGGTAAAGTCCTCTCCCCCGAGGAACGTAGAGGAGGTGGAGGTGGCGTCCTTCATAAAGAGGGTCGAGGCGCTAAAACCCTCCGCGGCGGTCTTTCTCGAGGACACGAAACTGAGGATGAAGGACAAGATAGTCCCCTTTTTCGAAGGGGTCCTGAAGAAGAAGGGGCTGAAGGTGATAAGGCTACAGGAGGAGACCTTCGTAATAGACGGGAGGGTCTATATAACTAACAGCAAGCCAGACATAATAGGAAACCTCGGGTTGTGCATAAGACACTTCCTCACACCCGAGAAGTTCTGGTGAGTTTGCTGGGGGGAACCTTTTGAAAAAAGTTCCCCTCAGACTCCCCTCAAAAACTTTTGGCTATCTTGAGGAGGGAGACCCCCCGAGAGATGAAATTCGCGTAAGAGGGGGTCTCCCTCCTCAAGATAAACAGCTAAAAGTCTTTGGAAGGGGGTTTGGGGGGAACCTTTCTTCAGAAAGGTTCCCCCCAAAAAGCAACTCCCCGGCGGGAGGAGGACCTTGAAGCTGGAGCCCTTGCCGGGCTCGCTCTTAACCTCTATCTTTCCGCCGTGGGCCTCGACTATGGAGCGCACTATGGAGAGGCCGAGGCCAGTGCCCACGGTAACGCCCCTGCTTGAATCCACCCGGTAGAACCTCTGGAATATCTTGTCCAGCTCTTCTCCGGGGATGCCTATGCCCGTGTCCTCCACCTCCACGGAGGCCATTTTGTCTTCCCTTCCCGTGCGTATCCAGACTGTCCCGCCGTCCCTGTTGTACTTTATGGCGTTACCCACGAGGTTGGTGAAGACCTCGGTTATGCCCTCCCTGTCCCCGCGGATGTTCACCTCGCCGCCCTCGGTATGGATTTTTATCTCCCTCTTCTCTGCCGAGGACTCCATGAGCCTCAATACGTCCTTTATCACTTCCTTCAGGTCTATCCTCACGGGCTTTAACTCTATGGCCTTGGCGTCGAGCCTCGATATGACGAGGATCCGGTTTATCAGCTCCACCATCCTGTTCACCGTATCGCCTATCTTCCTTATCGCCGTCCTGTACTCCTCGGGGGTCCTATCCCTGCCGAGGGTCACGTCGCAGTAGCTCTTTATTATGGAGGTGGGGGTCCTCAATTCGTGTGAGGCGTCGGAGAGGAACTGCTTTCGCCTCTCGAAGGAGGCCTCGAGGCGAGAGAGCATGGTGTTGAAGCTCGATGCCATGGGCTTAAGCTCCACGGCCGTCTCCTCCTCCCCCACCCTCTCGTCGAGGTTCTCTTCCGTTATGTGGCTTATCTCCGTGGAGAACTTCTTGAGCGGCGCGAGGGCCCAGCCCGTTATTATGAATATCCCCATGCCGCAGACAAAGAAGACAACGGGATAGACGAAGAGCACTATCCGCCTGAAGGAGCCGAGGAGCTTGTACGGCTCCTTCAGGGAGTCCCCGGCTATGAAGACAAGGGGCCCTATGGAAAAATCCGTGGTCCTGGTCATTACCCTCAGGGGCTCTTTGTTCGGGCCTACGATGGTCTGGAAGCTCGCCTCCTTCGTGGAAGGGAGGATCGGGAGTTCAGCATCGGCGAGGGCAAGGGATGGGGACCTGGCCAGGACCTCCCCCTCTGAGGAGACTATCTGGTAGTAGTGCCCCGAGAGTTTCTCGGCGTACTCGCCGGTAGCGGCCTGCGATATCTCCACAAGCTCGTACTCGAGCTGGCCGTGCTCCTCCTCCACCTTGAGGATGCTCGCGAGGAAATCCACCTCGGACCTCATGTGGTCGTCCACGAAGCCTATGGCCACGTCCTCGAGCTCGTAGTAGAGGAAGAGCTCGAGCCCGGCGAAGACGATCGAGAAGATCGCCAGGAACCAGATTATTATCTTAAGTTTTATGGATTTGAACATGGGGGGTCAGGGGTTCTCTTCCCTGAGGACGTAGCCGGCGCCTCTTACTGTGTGGATGAGCTTTTTGTCGAAATCCTTGTCGACCTTGTTCCTCAGGTAGTTTATGTAGACGTCCACCACGTTGGAGTCCATGTCCCTGTCCTCGTGGTAGATGTGCTCTACGATCTCCGTGCGGCTCAGGACCGAGTCAGCGTTGTAGGCGAGGTACTCGAGGAGCTTGTACTCTCTGGCGGAGAGCTGAATATTCTTGCCGGCCCTCGTCACCTCGTGGCTCGCCGTGTTTATCTCGAGGTCCGCTATCCTTATGACGGCCTCCTTGGCCTGGCCCTTGCGGCGAAGGAGGGACCTCAGCCTGGCGAGAAGCTCGCCGAACTCGAAGGGTTTAGTGAGGTAGTCGTCCGCGCCGGTGTCGAGGCCCTTTACCTTGTCAAGGAGGGCGTCTCTGGCCGTAAGGAGTATGACCGGTGTGTCTATCCCCTTTTTCCTGATGTTGGAGAGCACGGTTAGGCCGTCCACCACGGGGAGCATTATGTCGAGGACTATGGCGTCCACGGGGAAGTTCTCGGCCATGTACTGGCCCTCCTCTCCGTCGTGGGCCATGTCCACCACGTAGCCCGCCTCCTCGAGGCCCTGCTTGACTATCCCGGCAAGGTCCTTTTCGTCCTCTACTATGAGAATCCTCATTTACCGTTCCTTTGTAAGGTACTTGTTCCCGTGTATCATCGAGGAAAAGAGCCCCGTCTTCTCCTTGACCTCGTGGACCACGAGACCCAGGATGTGGGCGGCGATGAAAAAGAGCATGAAGTAGAAGCCGAAGGCGTGGAAACCTTCTGCGACCTCCTCGAGCCCCTCGATGGCGGCCTCGCCGAGGCCTCCTACGAGGAGATAGCCGGGGAACATGTCGAACTCCATCCCTGCAAGGAGCACCCCCGAGAGGGCCTGCGTTACGAGCACGATAAAGAGCGCGATGTAGAAAAGGGAGGCGAGCGGGTCGTGGCCTGGGACACGGGCCGGAGAGCCCCTGAAGCCGCTCAGGTACCACTTTACGTTTGCGGCCATGGCCCTGCGCTTCTCCCCCTTAAAGGGTATTATATCAGAAAATCTCGCGTATTTGTTCCCCAGGAACCCCCAGAGTATCCTCAGTATGAAGGTCACCACGAATATGTGCCCCACGTAGGCATGAATCCTCTTTACAGGGGTCCTCAACGCCTTTTCCACCCCCATTATCTCCATGCCCTCGTAGCCGAGCATAAGGAGCACAAGGCATATAATGAGTGTGGCGTTTATCCAGTGGAGAACCCTCGTCTCCCAGTCCCATACCTTCATCATGACCCTCTCTTCCCTCTCGGTTTGCATGTTGAATACATTCTTCCCATATTTTCTTATTTAATCAACGGTAAACCACCCGACCGTTGTGACAAAAATCACATACTTGAGTATACGAAATGTATGATTAAAGAGAGATTAGACCCGTTCTGCCGACGCCTTTTACGGCGTCTAACCTTTTAAAAAACGGCGGAAACGGCATAAGGCCTTACGGAAAGGGACATTTTCTGGTATAATTGGTTACACGGTTTATTAACTCTTTGCATCTTGAGAAAGGGGGCATGGGAATGAACGCCTTCAGGAGAGGGATTTACGCTTTTATCGCCGTTATTACGGCAACCGTCTTTTCCGTATACCTGGCCGGGTGCGGGCAGGGAGGGCCCTCGACGGGGACCCTCACGCTCGACGTCACCGACTCCCCGGTCTCGGGGGCGGTATCCGTTGTGGTGGTCTTTTCCGGCGTTGAGATTCAACCCGCCGAGGGAGAGCGCATAAACTTCGACTTCGCCTCCGACAGGGAGATAGACCTGCTTCAGCTCACAGGGGACGAGTCCGAGACCATACTCGACGGCGTTACGCTCACCGCCGGACAGTACAACTGGATAAGGCTCAAGGTTAAAGCCGAGCTCGGAGTGGTCGACTCCTTCATAGTATTCGAGGGCGACCCGGAAAACCGTATATCCCTTTACGTGCCTTCGGGGGACGAAACGGGGCTCAAGCTCAACAGGCCCTTTGACGTGCCCGCAGGAGGCTCCGCCGACTTCACCATCGACTTCGACCTGAGAAAATCGGTCCACAACCCGGAGGGCTATGAAGACTATGTGTTGAGGCCCACCCTCAGGATCGTGGACAATACGGAGGTGGGCAAGATCGTGGGGACCGTAGACGCCTCGCTCCTCGACCCCGACGGCGGTAACGCCGTCTACGTCTTCGAGGGCACGGACGTAAGCCCCGACGACATAGACTCGAACGCACCCGAGCCGATAAACACGGGTACGGTGGACAAGGTCACCGGAGAGTACACGGTGGGCTTTCTCACGGCCGGCGATTACACAGTGGCCTTCACCGCCGACGCCGACTTAGACGACCCGGCAACCGACGACCCCGTTACCTTCGAGCTTCCCGCTAACGTGACGGTTACTGCCGGAGAGACAACCACCCACGACTTCACACCCTGAACCATCGTCACAGGTTATCAGCGCACGAGGGGGCCTGAAGGCCCCCTTTTTTTTTGGAACCTGCTCCTGTGCCCTCAGCCGCCTTAAGCCCATCACCCTTCCATTGAGTTCCTCGGGACAAGGGTGATGGGCTGCAATACCCCCCTCCCCCCCCTCCTCCCCTCTCCCCCCCTCGCTTGACACTCCCTGTTTTTATGGCACATTGTCTTTATAATCAAGAGACCCGGAAAGGGGCGAATAACGGGGGCTTTCGTGTCCTGAAAGGACGAACCGAAAGGGGGAGTACCATGCCAAGCGTTCTCATCAGACACAAGGTAAGGGATTATGCGAGATGGAGGCCCGTGTACGACGAACACGCCGGGGCGAGAAAAGCCGGCGGCTGCAAGGACGAACTGGTCTTCAGAAACGCCGAGGACCCCGACGAGGTGGTGCTCCTCTTCGAATGGGACGACATCGAGAGGGCGAGGAAGTTCATCGGCTCCGACGACCTCAGGGAGAAGATGAAAGAGGCGGGTGTCGAGGGCTCCCCCGATGTCCGTTACCTCGAGGAGGCATAGCCTTCGCAAGGCAAGCTGCCGAGGGGGTCGAGTAGACACACGTTTTTCCCGGGCAGTAGATAAAGCCCCCCATTGGCTTCGATTCAAAGCCCTGATGCGCTACAGCTCGTTTTTCTTTTTCTTGATCAACGTAGAGGAGGTTCTTAACGATGAAACCGGAAAAGTTCGTATTCGTATGCGTAAACCAGCGCCCCGATGGTCACCCAAAGGGTTCCTGCGCCAACAATGGAGGAAGAGCGGTGCTCATGAAGTTCGCCGAGGTCCTCGACTCCGAGAGGCTAATAGGAAAGGTCTCGCTCGTGCAGACCGGGTGTCTGGGGCCCTGCTATGAAGGCCCTGTGGTGGCCGTATTCCCCGACGAGCGCTGGTACGGCATGGTGGGGCCCGGAGACGTCGAGGAGATAGTAAAGGAGCATCTCCTGGGCGGAAGGCCCGTTGAGAGATTGACCATCAGGGAAAAGGCCTGGGGCTGATTCTTTTTAGCTCCGGGGGCCTTAAAAATGGGATCGTTTTTTCACCTTGGGGGCCAGCGGCCTAAGGGAAGCCCCCCATTCCCCCATTCCCCCATTCCCCCGGCCCCCCCCGCGCCCACCGGACAAAACCGGCGTTAAAAGGACTTGAACTCCTTTTTAGAGACCCCGCATAGCGGACACTTGTCCGGAGGCTCCCCTTCCACGGTATAGCCGCATACCGAGCATATGTGTATATCCCCGAGGGAGACGTCCGTGCCGCTCTCCTCGGCCTGGCGCGCCTGTTCGTAAAGGCCGGCGTGGATCTTTTCGGTCTCGAGGGCCCAGTTCATGCTCCTTTGCGCCCCCTTCTCATCCTGGAGCTTCGCCACATTGAGATATGCGGGGTACATCTCCTCGACCTCGAAGGTCTCTCCGCCTATGGCGGTCCTCAGGTTCTCGGAGCCCGTGCCAATCTCCCCGAGGGCCTTCAGGTGGTTTGCGGCGTGGACCCTCTCGGCGTAGGCTACCGCCCTGAAGAGCCGCGCTATGTTGGCCCTTCCGCCCTTTTGGGCCTCTTCGGCGAAGAGGGTGTACTTCATGTGCGCCTGGCTCTCTCCGGCGAAGGCCGCCCTCAGGTTCTCCTCCGTCATCTTCTTCATTTTTTGCTCCTCTGTTTGGATTTTATGAATAAACCTGCGCCCCGGGCGGGCGCCATTTGAACTATTACCACAAAAAGGAGCCCAATCCAACGAAACTTTCCCTGTTCTGGATAAAAAGGGGGGTTTTCAAAAATGTCACCGGTGGCAGCAAAAAAAAATTGACCCCATACCCGGTTTTTATTAAAATGGAGTCTGGGGGTAAACATTATGAACAAAACATTATTTATTCTGTCAGCCTTTTTTTGCCTTCTGATCTTTCCGGAAAAGTCTTTCGCCTACCTCGACCCCGGAAGCGGCAGCTTCATCCTTCAGATGCTCATCGGGGCGTTCCTCGGCGCCATGTTCACCCTGAAGATATACTGGAGGAAGCTAAAATCATTTTTCGGCGGCTCCAAGAACAGCAATAGTGAAAAAACCGAGAAATAGCAGGTTCCCGGCCTCCTTTCGCGACCCGAGCGGGACCCTTTTTTTTCATAACGGTTCACTCTACCGCCAGGTAAACAGGGTCTACAAAGAGCACTACGACCGCCTTATGGGCTCCGGGCTCTACCGGGGCCTCGTGGACGATGGTCTGCTCGTAGCTCACGAGGAGACCGAGGTGGACTACCTCCTCCCCGGAGAGCCCTACAGGACGATAAAGCCCGAGCCCGTCCCCTTCATATCCTACCCCTACGAGTGGTGCTTCAGCGAGCTGAAGGACGCCGCCCTGACGACCTTGAGGATCCAGAAAAGGTCCCTCGACTTCGGGATGTCCTTAAAGGACTCGAGCGCCTACAACATCCAGTTCATGAGGGGCAAGCCCGTGCTCATAGACACGCTGAGCTTCGAGACGTACCGCGAGGGATCTCCCTGGGTCGCCTACAGGCAGTTCTGCCAGCACTTCCTCGCCCCCCTTTCCCTCATGGCCATGAGGGACATACGGCTCGGTCAGCTCCTCAGGATCTATATAGACGGGGTGCCTCTGGACCTCGCGAGCGCTCTTTTGCCGAAGAGGACCCGTCTGAAATTCTCCCTGCAGTCCCACATCCACCTCCACGCCAAATACCAGAGGCGCTTCGCGGACAAGGGGATCAGCAATAAACATGAGAGGAAGATGGGCAGGAAGGCTCTCCTCGGTATAATAGACAACCTGGAGACGACGGTCAGGGGGCTCTCCTGGCACCCCGAGGGCACCGAGTGGGCCGGGTACTACGACGACACCAACTACTCCGAGGCATCCCTCGAGGAGAAGAAAAAGATAGTCTCGACGTTTCTCGACAGGACCGGGGCGGGCAGGGTATGGGACCTGGGAGCCAACACCGGGGTATTCAGCCGCATAGCGGCGCAAAAGGGGGTATACACCGTCTCCTTTGACATGGACCCCGCCTGCATAGAGAAAAACTACCTCGAGTGCAAAAAATCGGGCGAGAAGAGGCTGCTGCCCCTTGTACTCGACCTTACGAACCCGAGCTCCTCCATAGGCTGGGCCAACACCGAACGGATGAGTTTAACCGAGAGGGGTCCGGCGGACACGGTCCTCGCCCTCGCCCTAATACACCACCTCGCCATATCGAACAACCTCCCGCTGGCGATGGTGGCGGAGTTCTTCTCCAAGCTCGCAAACTCGCTCATAATAGAGTTCGTGCCCAAGTCCGACTCCCAGGTCCAGCGCCTCCTCGCATCGAGGGAGGACATCTTCCCGGACTATACGAGAGAGGGTTTTGAGAGAGCCTTCGGCGAATACTTTACCGTCGAGGAGGCCGTGGAGATAGAAGCCACCCACAGGACCCTTTACCTCATGTCCGTGAGAACATGTCCGTGAAAAAATGACCAGAAAATTCCCCCTCCACCCCTTCCTCTTCGCCCTCTTCCCCGTCCTCTTCCTTTACTCCCACAACATCGGGGAGGTCCCCGGCCGGATGGTCTGGCTCCCCCTTGTCCTCGCAGCAGCCCTTGCCCTCGCAGTCTGGCTCCTCTCGGGGGCGGCGTTGAGGGACGGAAAAAAGGCCGCCCTCGTAGCAAGCCTCTTCGTCGTGCTCTTCTTCTCCTTCGGCCACGCCCACAACAGGGTCTCCGGCACGCCCTACGTCTACCTCATCTATTTCCTCTGGCCCGCGGCCTTTCTCGCCGGGGGTTTTCTCTCCGTAAGGACGAGGAGGGACCTCGCTAACCTGACCGGCCTTCTTAACGCCGTGTCGGCGATACTCGTATTCATCTCCCTTGCGAACATAGGGGTCTACGCCTACAAGGAGAGGGACGGCACGGAGTATTTTGCAGGAGGGACAAACTCGGAGTTGATGGAAGCCGGGGCCGCGGCCGCAGGGGAGCTCCCAGACATATATTTCATCGTCCTCGACGGGTACGGCAGGGCCGACATGCTCGAGGAGATATACGGGCTCGACAACTCGGACTTTCTCGGCTTCCTCTCGGAGAGGGGCTTTTACGTGGCAGAGCGCTCTATTGCCAATTACTGCCAGACCGGGCTCGCCTTCTCCTCCATCTTGAACTTCGAGTACCTCGACGCCTTTGTCTCCACAATAGGCGAAACCTCCCAGAACCGTGACATCATGAACACCCTTGTAGCCGAATCAAGGCTCCTGAAGTTCCTCAAAAAGAGGGGCTACACTGTGGCGGCCTTCGAGTCGGGCAGACCGGAGACGGAGCTCAAGGGGGCTGACCTTTACCTTACCTCGGGCAGGACCCTCAACATATTCCAGGTCGAACTCATCAACACAACCCCCGTCCCGCTCTTCACGAGCATGATAAGCGCCATGGGGGCGAGGGACCAGATAGACCAGCACAGGGACAGGATCCTCTACATCCTCAAAAACCTCCCGGAGATGACGGAGGAGCCCGGTCCGACCTTCGTCTTCGCCCACGTGGAGGCCCCCCACCCGCCCTTCGTATTCGGCCCCGACGGCGAGAAGGTCGTCTACGAGACCACCTTCAACGACTTCGACGCCAACTGGCTCATCCGCAGGGGCAGGCTAACCTTCAGCGAGTACCTCAAGGCATACGCAGAACAGGTAACCTTCATAAACAAGGAGGTGAAGAAGGCCGTCGAGGGGATACTCTCTCGCTCCGAGCGCCCCCCGGTAATCATCATCCTCGGGGACCACGGGCCAAGGTCCATGCTCGTGTGGCACGACCCGGACGACACCTTTTACGGGGAGTCGTTGACCAATCTGAGCGCCTTTTATCTGCCAGGAGGGGCTACGGAGCTTCTCTACGAGGAGATCTCGCCGGTAAACGTCTTTAGAATTGTGCTGAACCGCTACTTCGGCACGGACCTCGAGGTTCTGCCCGACAGGAGCTTTTTCTCAACCGCCTACTACCTCTACAAATTCATCGATGTAACCGACAAGGTCCGAAACCCCGACTACCGGATGATGCACAGGAAGTTCGGCAACTTCTACTTCCAGGAGGACCGGCTCCCCCAGGCCGCCGAGCATCTGCGAAAAGCCCTCGAGTTCGACCCGGGAGACGGCCTCGTCCACAATAACCTCGGCGTCGTCTACTTCAGGTTGCGCGATTACAAGAGGGCCTACACCCATTTTTCCGAGGCCCTGAGACTTCTGCCCGAGGACTCCCCTACGAGCAAAGACCTTAAAAAGACTATCGCCAGGATGAAAAGGGAAAAGTTGATTAAATGACCTCGCCCATACCCTGCCGTTAAACCCA
>DATEAM010000090.1:0-4109 GCA_035288385.1 Thermodesulfobacteriota bacterium | reverse complement strand
AAACCTTTCTTCAGAAAGGTTTCCCCCAATAAAAAAGGAGGTTTTGCGATGCCCTTTTATTTCAAGCTGCCCGACCTCGGTGAAGGCATAACAGAGGGTGAGATAGTGAAGTGGAGGGTCAGGGAGGGCGAGAGAGTCGAGGAGCACCAGGTGGTCCTCGATGTGGAGACGGACAAGGCCATCGTCGAGGTCCCCTCGCCAAAGGCGGGAAAGATAACGAGGCTCAACAGGGCCGAGGGCGAGACCGTGCAGGTGGGAGAGGTGCTCCTGACGATAGAGCTCGAGGGTGAGAGGATTGAGAAGCCCCCGGAGGCCCGGCCAGCCTCTGTCTCGGTAGTTGGCACGCTCCCCGAGGGCGAAGAGGTGCTCGCCTCTCCCAAGGCCAGGAGCGCGGCAAAAAAACTCGGGATAGATCTCGCGAAGGTTAAGGGCACGGGCCCCGGAGGGGCGGTAACGGAAAAGGACGTCATGGCCGAAGTCGAGGGGGCGCCAGGGGTAAAACCGCGCGAAGAGGCGAGGCCCGAGGCCGAAAGAGCCGAGAGAGGGGATAGAGACAGGTGGGGGCCCGTGGAGAGGTACCCCATAAGAGGCATAAGGAGGAGCATCGCCAAAAACCTCATCGCATCGCAGAGGACCACGGCCTTCGTAACGAGCATGGAGGAGGCCGACGTGACCGTCCTCTGGAACCTGAGGCTCAAGGAGAGGGAGGTGGCAAAGGAGAGGGGGGTCCACCTCACCTTCCTCCCCTTCTTCATGAAGGCCGTGCGCCACGCCATAGAGTCCCACCCCATGTTGAACGGCTCGGTGGACGAGGAGAAAGAGGAGATAATCGTCAAGAAATACTTCAACATCGGCGTGGCCATAGACACGCCTGACGGGCTCATGGTGGCCGTCGTCAGGGACGTGGACAAGAAGACCATACTGAAACTCGCGGAAGAGCTCCAGGAGCTGAGCAAGAAGGCCCGGGAGAGGAAGATAACCCTCGAGGAGCTCAAGGGCTCGACCTTCACCATAACCAACTACGGCTCCTTCGGCGGAAGCTTCGCCACCCCCATCATAAACTACCCGGACATCGCCATACTGGGCACGGGCAGGATTGCCGACAAACCCTGGGTAAAGGACGGCGAGATAAAGATACGGAAGATACTCCCCCTATCGCTGACCTTCGACCACAGGGTCGTGGACGGGGTGGAGGCCGCACGGTTCCTTAACAGGGTCGTAAAATACCTCGAAGACCCGGCCATGATCTTCATCGAGAGCGCGTAGCTTTGAGGAAACCTTTTTATAAAAAGGTTTCCTCAAACTCCTTCCAAAAATTTTTGGCTATCCTGTGGAGGGAAACCCCCCGGGAGATGAAGGTCGCGTAAGAGGGGGGTCTCCCTCCACAGGATAATCAGCTAAAAGTCTTTGAAGAGGGTTTGGGGGAAACTTTCTACAGAAAGTTTCCCCCAAAAGCAAAGGCCCCGCATCAAGCGATGCGGGGCCTTTGCTTTTGGGGCTTTTTCGTCTAACTCGCGGCGGTCCTGACGACTTCTGGGTGTGTCTTGAGCCTTTCCGCGGCGGCGTTCCAGTCGAGGTTCTTCATGAAGGCCTCTATGTAGGGGGGTCTTTTCACGCCGTAGTCTATGGTGTAGGCGTGCTCGTACACGTCCATGACTACAAGGGGCACGCAGGAGGCCGGGAAGTTGAAGTTATGGGTGTCGAGGCAGTAGTTGTGGAGCCTGCCGTCGTAGGTGGAAAGGCCGAGTATTACCCAGCCGCGGGCGGCCATGCCGCAGGCCTTGAAGTTCTCCGTCCACTTATCCACGGTGCCGAAGTCCCTGGCTATGAGGCTCGAGAGCTCCCTCGAGGGGGTCGTGCCCTTTCCGCCGAGGTTTCCGAAGTAGAGCTCGTGGAGTACGACTCCGTTCAATGCGAAGGTCTCGTCGGCCTTGAGGGCTCTTAGTTCGCTGAATATCTGGTTCGCCTTGGTGATGTCGGCCTTTTGCAGCCTATCCTCTATCTCGTTCAATTTGTTCACGTAGCCCGCGTAAAGGATGTCGCGGTGCTGGGATATCTGGTTTTCCGAGAGGCCCTCGAGCCCCTGGAGCTTGAATTCCCTTATCTGGTGTTTCATATCCGTCCTCCTTTTTTTCGTTAAGGTTTTTTTATATTCCCGGGGAAGTAAAAAATCCGCCGTTCTTGCGCGGAGTTTTTTTGCGCGGGGGATTTTGCGTACATAGATTCATTAAAGCAGTAAATGGGGATATGTCAAGGCCGGGGGGGGTGGATGCCTTGCGGGTCGGCTTGAAAAGCGTTTTGAGAGAAACTTTTTACAAAAAGTTTCTCTCAAACTCTCTTCAAAAATTTTAAGTCCTTCCCTGGGCCCCCCCGGGTTATCCCGGAGGGGTCCCAGGGAACTAAAAGTCTTTGGAAAGGGGTTTGGGGGGAACCTTTCTGAAGAAAGGTTCCCCCCAAGATGTTTTTCAGTCTGCCCCTCAGGGCACTATCTGGATCGCGTCCTCGCCCCGGACCTGGGTGCCCCCGTAGGTAGCGGCCTCGAGGACTGCCGTTGAGTCGCCCGGCTCTATTATGAAGTCGACCGTCTCCACCTGGCACATGAGGTCAGGTAGATTGTCGGAGTTTACGTCCTCGCTGTGGCAGAGGTATTTTGAGCTCTTGCCCACCATCTTCACGCTGGCCCCGGCGAGGGAGATGGTCTCCGGGTCTATCTCCTCGGGCGCGTTGAAGCCGGCCTCGCTCAGTATTGCCACGGGCACCACCCCTGCCGAGCCGAGGTTAATGGAGTTGGGGTTGCTTCCGGGCTTTATGTCTATCGTTACCCCGATGACTTGGAGGGGGTTAACGTCAACGGTTAGGGTCCCCACCTGCACGCCGGGGCTCGCGAAGGCGAAGAGCGGCAGACCGGCCGGTTCCGGGTTTTCGGAGAGGTAGTCCACAGTGCCGAGGGATATGGGCGCCTTGGAGCCAGGGTCCTCGGCTACCGCCCTCGTGCCCTCGGGGAAGGCGTAAACAGGGTAGGCCGGGCGGATGGGGTTCGGGGGGGACGTTATATCGCCTGTGAGGCTCACGTATATATTGGACGTATCAAGGAGGTCCGCCTCGAACCTCAGCGTGTCAGAGACCGAATCGGCGCAGGGGTTCGGGGGAAAGGCCACGGTTGCCAGCGGTATCGGGTCGAGCCTGTCCACCCTGTAGTCAAGGTAGTAGATGGTCAGGGACCCGCTCATCTCAGTGTCCGCGAGGGTGTAATCCCCGAGGTACGTTTCCTCGCAGGGGTTCGGAGGGTAGTAGTTTATGGTGTAATCCACGCTCAGGGTGATGGTGCCCGCCTTCGCGGGCAGGATAAGGGCTGCGAGAATGAAAAGGGCCGAAAAGGCCCCTTTCAAGCCAAAAAACCTCGAAAACGACCCGGTAGAGCTCATTTAGATGCCTCCTTTGGCCGATTTAGCCTCTTTGCGGCCGAGTATTTGAATTTAATGGAAAACTGTAACTATTATAACAACAGAATTGGTTCTGTCAATGGGGATTTTGCAGTATTTCAGGCTGCAAGCCTGTTCACGAGTACGCTCAGGAGGCTTATTACCAGGGCGCCGAGGACGGCCACGCCGAGGCCGGAGACCTCGAACCCCGTTATGAGCCGGCCCGCGAGCCAGAGGAGAAAACCGTTTATGACGAGGGTGAAGAGCCCGAGGGTCAAAAGGTTTATGGGCAGCGTCAGTATGAAGAGGAAGGGCCTTATGAAGAGGTTAAGAAGCCCGAGGAGAACTGCCGCCTTTATGACGGGGCCGTAGCCGGTTACCTCTATGCCGGGAACAAGGTAGGCCGCGAGGAATACCCCCACTGCGAGGACGCTAAGGCGGAGCATTATGCGAGACATTTTTTTGAGCTTCACTTAAGACGTGGGGTTAACAGGCCGTTGAAAAAGTATTTGAGAGAACTTTTTTGTAAAAAGTTTCTATCAAACTCTCTCCAAAAACTTTCAGTCCTTCCCGAGAAAACCCCCATTTTACGGGGGTTTTCTCGGGAACTAAAAGTCTTTGAAGGGGGCCTGGGGGAAACCTTTCTACAGAAAGTTTCCCCCAAAGATACTTTTTAAGCGGCCTGCT
>DATEAM010000089.1:0-2466 GCA_035288385.1 Thermodesulfobacteriota bacterium | reverse complement strand
GGGGCGGGGGGCGGGGGTCACCTCAAGCCTTTAGCGTTTTTTTGCCTCACCGGACGCTCCATGAAGGCCCGGAGAAAGACCCGGCTACATCCTCCCGAGGACCTCCATGTACCCCTTTATCCTCTTCGCGTTCGTCCCCACGTCGCTCCTGCCCACGCGGGATACGGAGCGCACGTCCACCCTCGTGCCCCGGTCCTGTGGCGTTAACGGGGTGATGGGGGCAATGCGTATGACGATGTCGTCCTTGAAGCCGAACCAGAAGGTGGTGTCCGTGGCCTCTATCCTGCCTGTCCCGGGGTCAGAGTCCACGACCCGCCAGCCCATCTTCTCCGCGGCCTTCAGGGCCTTTTCAAAGGCCTCTGGCATTTCAAGGTCCATTGTCCGGGGTCTTATCTCCGGGTATGCGAGGGCCTGGGCGGCGGCCACCTCCGCTCCGCCGTACTCAGCGCCGTTGGGCGAGCTCTCCCTCTGGGGCAGTAACGTTACGAAGGCGGGGGGGTCATCCATGTCCGTCGTTATGTCGTGTATGGGTGGAACGGTCTTCGCCTTGTACCACCACATGAAGGGCACGAAGAAGACGACGAGGCCTAAAAGCACCCCAATGGCCGGAACCATGGCCACCCTCCTGAAGGAGCGAAGAAATAGCGTTAGGCCGACGAAGGATAAGACGGCCGAGACCGCTCCGGCGAAGGCCGCCCACTTAAGGAGCGTAAAACCCGAGCGGAAACCCCAGAGCCCGAGGCGGCTGCCCGGCCCTGCCGAGACCTCGACGAGGGCCGAGAGGGCGGCGAGCACCACGCCAGCCGAGGAGACGAGGAAGAAGATGCGGCCGTACCGCCATTCCTTTATGAGAAGTCCCCTGAAAAGCTTCATAGTAAAAGGCTAACAGGTGGAAGGTCGGGTGTCAATAGTCCGTATGACAAAAACCCGGGGGCGGGAGGGGGAGGGGGAGAGCTCGGGCCGGGCCGTCTCATTCAGGGCAGAGGCGCTTAGGTTATCGGCATCCTCTCAATGCTATTTTCTTGCCAAGAGCTCCCCCTTGCGATATATTTTGGTTCCATAAGGCCTGAGGCGCGCATGAATGCGAATATGGTGAGAGAGCACGCCCCTGCGCCTCTATCTGCTAAAACAATGATAAGGAGGCGGTGATGAGCGAAAGCAAACTTGTCTGGGACGACGAGGCCTTGAAAAGGCTCGAAAAGATACCCGTCTTTGTCAGGAAAATGGCGCAGGGCAAGATAGAAAAGGCCGCGGAGGCCCTCGGTGAAGCGAGGATTACCGTGGAGTTGATGGACAGGATCAAAAAAGAGTCCGGCGGCTAAAGGACATAAAGGCCGCCTCAACGCGGCCGCCCTGGCCAGGCGGCACGCTCCAAAGGGCATTTTCACAGAAAGGCGCCCCCGGCGCCAGGCCCCCCCCGCCTCCCGGCCTCCTCCCTTCGATATTTTCCGGCAACCGGGACCGTCCCCCTCCCCCCCGCCCCCCCTGCCCCCCCTCCCGCAACGGACAACCATAATGGATGCTATAATTATGATGTCGGGGGATTTCTTTTTCTTCGACAAAGGCCCGTTACATATTTCAATAACCGTCCTGATTCCCGTTAAAGAGGAAATTATAGGGTGAAAAAGATAATCGACAGGCTCGTCGGGTTTGAAGAAAGGGCCAGGAGAATTTACGAGAAGGCCGAGGGCCTCTTCCCTGACGATAAAGGGCTTACGGGGCTCGTAAGGCTTCTCGGCGAAGAGGAAAAGAGGCATTGCGAGCTTATCCGCAGGGCCGCCGAATTGACGGGGGATAAAGGGGCGCTCGACTCCATCGTATCCCTCGACAGCGACGCCCTGGAGGAGACAGAGGATAAACTCCTCTCCTTTGAAAAAAAACTGGACGAGGGCGGCCTTACGAAGCCGGACCTGGCAGACCTCATGGTCGCCATCGAATACTCGGAGCTGAACTACCTCTTCTTGTACGTAATGAACTCGGTGAGGCATGACTTCGGCGAGTTCGCCCCAACGGCCGACGAGTTCCGTGGCCACAGGAGGCACATCGAAAGGTTCCTCGAATCGGACCCGCAATACAGGGGTTGTCTTGAGCGCGCAAGGGAACTGCCCGATATGAGCCGGGAGAGGGTCCTCGTGGTGGATGACGAGGAAATAATAGCCGACATAGTCAAGCTTATCGTCAAGGACGAGGCCCTTGTGGAGACTGCGGCCAACGGCGCCGAGGCCCTCGACAAGATGGAAAAGACGTATTTCGCGGCCGTCCTGAGCGACGTGAACATGCCCGTCATGAACGGGATGGAGTTTTACAGAAAGGCCGTAGAGAGGTTCCCGGAGATAAAGGATCGGTTCCTCTTCTTTACGGGCGGCTCGGAGGAACACATCTCCTTTTTCAGGAACAACGGCCTCAGATACCTCATGAAACCCTCGCAGATAAAGGAGATAAAGGCGGCGGTCGCCGAGGTCATGC
>DATEAM010000088.1:0-3327 GCA_035288385.1 Thermodesulfobacteriota bacterium | reverse complement strand
GGAGGGGGGGCGGAGGGGCTATCTTACGAGCAGGAAGGGTCCGTTAAGAGACCTCGTAAGGTACTCGGTGTTGCTCCCGAGCACCATCTCCACTATCCTCGAGTGGTGTGTAGCCCCGATAAAGAGGAGGTCGTGGGCGTTCTTGTTATAATAATCCTCTATGGCTGTGTGGGGGTCGCCTTCGATGCACTCATAGCTCGCCTCCACGTCGTAGGTGCTCAGGTAGTCCTGGGCTTCCGAGAGGTTCGTGTCTTCATCGGGGTCCCTGGATACGGTGACAACGGCAAGGGGTAGCCCGAGGGCCTTTGTCCACTCGGCGGCGGCGTGCATGGCGTTGCTCGACGTCGGGCTCCCGTCATAGGCAAGGAGCGGCTTTTCAGGGGCCTTGAAGACCCTCGGGGTGATAAGGACCGGTTTGGGGGACTTCCTGATTACCCCCCCGGCCACGGAGCCGAGCAGCCCGCTGTCGAACTTTTCGTTGGCTCCCCTTCGTCCTATGACCACAAGGTCCGCAACTCTCGCCTTGTCGCAGATCTCGTTGGCGACCACGCCGGAGGAGATCTGGGAGTCGCACGAGACCGACTCCTTTTCGCAGGCCTCCTTGAAGGAGTCGAGTATGGCGTCGCCCTTCGACTCGAGGACCTCGCGCATCTTAGAGGAGAAGTTGAGGAAGGGCTCGAACCCTATGGACGCCGATATGTCGTGGAGGAAGGGGCCCTCGAGGGAGACTATATCCACGACATATAGTCCCGTAACCTCGGCTTCGAACCTTTTGGCGAGCCAGAGGGTGTATTGAAGCGCCGTGGAGCTGTGCTCGGAACCGTCGAGGGCTGCGAGTATCTTTTTCATCATAGGAGAGCGGGCTCGTTTGCGTGCCAGGATTCAACTTCCACTTCGTCCCCGTCGTTGGTATATATCTTGAAGAGGTCGCCTTCCTTCCACTTGAGCGTTATGGGGACCTTGACCTTCTCGTCAACGTGGCGCTTGAGGAACCTGGCGCCGTACTTCTTGTTGTAACCGGAATCCACGAGGGCGCTGACGGCCTTTTCGGTTACCGTCATGTCCTTCCCGTACTCCTTCAGGTGGGCCCTTATCTTGTCGAGGTACATCTCGGCGAGGAGCCTCACCTCCTCGCGCGTCAACGGAGAGAAGACTATTATGTCGTCTATGCGGTTCAAGAACTCGGGGCTGAAGGTGTTCTCCAGGTCCTTCATTATGTCCTTCTTGAGCACCTCGGTGGATTGCCCCTCGGGGAGGAAGCCGAGGGGTTTCACGTACTTCTTGAATATATCGGCCCCGATGTTGCTGGTCATGATTATCACCGTGTCGCTGAAGTAGACGCGTTTGCCTCGGCCGTCAGTGAGCCAGCCCTCGTCGAAGACCTGGAGGAAGAGGTTAAGCACGTAGGGGTGCGCCTTTTCCACCTCGTCGAGGAGTAAGACGGAATAGGGGTTTTCGCGCACCGGGTTGGTAAGGAGCCCTCCCCTCTCCGAGCCCACTATGCCCCTTGGCATGCCTATGAGCTTGTCCACGGCCACTCCCGAGTCCTTGTACTCGCTCATATCGAGGCGTATTATCTTCTTCTCGTCGCCGAAGAGGAAATCGGCGAGGGTCTTCGCGAGCTCGGTCTTTCCCACGCCCGTGGGCCCGAGGAATAGGAGGACCCCGTCGGGGCGCGAGTAGTTCTCCTTAAGGGGGCCCTTGTTGAGCCTGAGCCTCTTCGAAAGGGCCGTTATCGCCTCTTTCTGCCCCACTATGCGTTTGGTGAGCACGTTTTCCATCCCCTTGAACCTTGCGGTGGTGTCCCTGAATATCATGTCCCTGGGGATGTTGGTCTCCTGAGAGATGACCTCGATTACGTCGTCGGACTTTACGGGCTCCGAGGGCCTGTTTATCTCCACCTTGACGCAGGCGGTGTCGAGCCAGCCGATGACCTTGTCGGGCATCTTCAGGCTCCTCATGTAGCGCTTGCTCATGTCGAGGGCCGTCTCAATGGCCTCGTCGGATATCTTGACCGAGTAGTTCTTCTCGAGCCTGGCCCTTATGCCGTAAAGGACCTCGCGGGTCTGGTCAACGTCGGGCTCCTCCACGTCCACGAGGCGGAACCTCCTCGCAAGGGCCTCGTCCTCGGCGATGAACTCCTTGTACTCGGAGAGTGTGGTGGCGCCGATTATCTGGACCTCGCCCCTGGAGAGCGTGCTCTTGAAGATATTGGCGGCGTCCGAGGGCACTCCCATGGCGCTGCCCGCGCCTATGAGGGTATGGGCCTCGTCTACGAAGAATATTATGTTCTTTTTTTCCTTTATCTCTTTTATGATCTTCTCTATCCTGTCCTCGAACATCCCCCGGAAGATGGTGCCGGCCACGATGGAGTTCATCTGGATGTTGACTATCTGTTTGCCCCTGAGCCTCTTGGGCACGGCGTTCGGCTCGAGCTCGATCTTCCTTGCGAGCCCCTCGACAACGGCGGTCTTTCCCACGCCAGGCTCACCGACGATCATGACGGAGTTGGACCTGTCCACGTGACAGAGTATCTCCATCACCTGCTCTATCTCCGCATCCCTGCCTATGATGAGAGGGAGTTTATCGAACCTGGCGAGCTTGTTCAAGTTGACGGCGAAGTGTTTCAGGTTCGGCGGGAGTTCGTACTTCTTCATGAGCTCCTCCTCTATCTCCTCCTTGCTCCTCACCTTGACGGCGATCCTGCGCATCACGTAATCAGGGTCAAGCCCGAAGCTCCTGAAGACCTTCGCTGGAAGGCTGTGGCTCTCCTGGAAGATTGCTATGAAAAGGTCGGTCGAGTCAAGCTCGTCGCGGCCCCACCTCTGGGCCTCCTCGCGGGCAAGCTTGAAGACGTTCTTCGTGGCCGGGGGTATCTTGAGTCCGAAGCCGATGTACTGGCGGGAAATGTTCAAGTGTTCGTTCAGGAAGTTCAGGACGTGGTCGACGTCGAGGTTCAGGTCCTCCATGATCTCCCTGAAAAAGTCCTTCTCCACCTTCGAGAAGGCGAGGAAAAGGTGTTCGACTCCGAGGTAGTAGTGCTGGCGGTTCTTGCTCTCCTCTATGGCGGCATCGAGAACCTTCCGGGCTGCCTGTGCGAGTCTTTCTCTTATCTCATCCAGCTCAGTCATGTTAACCCCTCAACGGTTAATGGTCTCCGGTCTCCCCTGCCACGGCTTCTTGAGCGCCTCTCTAAGAACTCCCCTCTATATAAAATACGTCTCTCTCTAAAAACCGCATCATCTCGATAACGTCCCTTTTGAAAACCGCCTCCACGAAGACCATTCCGCCTGGATACCGCCTTTTGCAGGGAACCGCCCCTGAATG
>DATEAM010000087.1:0-11909 GCA_035288385.1 Thermodesulfobacteriota bacterium | reverse complement strand
AAAAGTCTTTGGAAGGGGGTGTGGGGGGAACCTTTCTTCAGAAAGGTTCCCCCCACGGTGGTCAATCCAGAAGCTCTTTGACCCTGTCCTTCGCGGAGCCGGCCTTTTCCTTTACCGCCTCAGTGGACTCATCCACGTCCTTTATCCCCTTTTCGAACTCCTCGAGTCTCTCGGCGGCCACGTCGGTCTTGCCGGCCAGGGTCTTAACGTAGACCGCTCCGCCGCAGTAGACGAAGATGAACATGGCGAAGACGCCGAGAATAAAACCGATGACGGCCCCTATGATAAACCTCTTCATCTCCCCTCCTCATCGTCTTCTGGTGAAAACCCCTTGCAGGGCGCTTTCCCTGAGAAAATCAACGCAACCTCTCCTTGACCTTCAACGCCACCTTGTATACCTCGCTTCTGGGCACGGAGAACTCCCTTGCCATCGCCTTTACGACCTCCTTTAACTGCAGTCCCGTGGCGAGGAGGTCCTCTATCTCTTTGGCGAGGTCTTTGGCTTCCGGGGCCTTCTTCCCGGTCCTGAATAAGACCGTCAATTCCCCCTTGAGGGTCCTCCCGGAAAGGCCCCTCGCTACCTCGCTCGCCATGCCACGGATAAACTCTTCGTAGAGCTTGGTGACCTCCCTTGCCACCACCATCTCCAGGTCTCCGAGGACCTCTATAATCACCTCGAGGGTCTCCCGTATCCTCCTTGCCGTCTCGAAGACGATGAAGGTGTGCTCTGTGCCGAGGAGGTCGAGGAAAAACTTCTCCCTCGCCCTCCTGCCAGAAGGGACGAACCCCTTGAAGGTGAACTCGTCGAGGGGCAGACCCGCCACGCTCAGGGCGGCGATTAGGGCCGAGGGGCCGGGCACGGGCACCACGGGTATGGAGTTCTCCAGGGCGAGCCTTATGAGCCTGTAACCGGGGTCCGAGACCCCCGGTGTCCCCGCCTCGGATATGAGGGCCACGTCGCCTCCTCCAAGGAGCCTCGTCACGAGCTTCGCCGCCTTCTCCTCCTCGTTGTGCTCGAAATAGCTCGTCACGGGAGTCGTGATATCGTAGCGTGAAAAGAGTTTCCTCGCGCTCCTCGTGTCCTCGGCCGCCACGAGCTCTACCTCTTTAAGGACCCTTATCGCCCTCAAGGTGATGTCCTCGAGGTTTCCTATGGGGGTTGAGACCACGTAAAGGGTTCCCGTCATCTTTTGAAAAATCCCCCCTTCACTTTTTCTTCTCGAAGACGAGCCCCGTCAGCACGGTCATCGCCACGGCGAAGAGACTTACGAATATTATGTCGAAGGTAAGGGGAAGCTCGGCTGCGAGCCTGCCCTGCCCCGGCAGGAGTATGTGCTTGAAGGAATCCACCCCGTAGGCAAGGGGGTTTATGAACGAAAAGGCCCGGATGGGTCCGGGCAGGGCTTCTATTGGATAAAGGGCGCCGCTCAGGAAGAACATGGGGAGCACTATGAAGTTCATTATTACGTTGAACCCCTCGAGGGAGGTGAGGAAGGAGGCCACAAAGAGGCCCAGAGAGGTTATTGAAAGGGCCACGATGAACATGAGCACCATCATCGTAAGGAAATCCCCCACGCCCACGTCGAGGCCTATGAAGGGCGCTATGAAAAGGAGTATCGTGCCCTGGAAGACCGACAGGGCCGTGCCGCTTATGAGTTTTCCCAGGACTATCGTCACCCTCGATACGGGGGAGACGAGCATCTCCCTCAGGAACCCGAACTCGCGGTCCCAGACCACCGAGATGGTGGAGAAAATGGAGCTGAAGAGGATCGTCATGCCCACTATCCCCGGCAGGATGAACTGTATGTAATGGGCCCCGGCGGTAACGTCGATGAGCGTGGTAAAGCCCGAGCCGACGATGAAGAGCCAGAGTAGCGGCCTCGCCACCGATACTATGAGACGCCCCCTCTGGCGGAAGAACCGCTTGAACTCCCTCAAGACTATCACGTATATGGCTTTGTAGGAGAACATCCTGCGCTCTACCGGTTCAAGGTCCCTGAAGCCTGCCCCTCGCACCCGGGTTCAGGTCCTCGCGGATCTCCCTGCCTGTCAAGTGTATGAACACGTCCTCGAGGCTCGGCCTCTTGAGGCTCACGGAGATTATCCCGGGGGAGAGCGCCCCGAAGAGCCTGGGTATGAACCTCTCCCCCTTCTCCGTTATGACCACGAGCCCGCCGTCGAGCCTTCTCGCCTTGATGCCGAGCTTCTCCTCTATCTCAAAAGCCGCCCTCTCGTCGTCCGCGGTCTTTATGTATATGGTGTCTCCGTGAATGGACATCTTGAGCTCCTCGGGGCTCGCCAGGGCTATGATGCGGCCGTTGTCTATAATCGCTATGCGGTCGCAGACCTCGGCCTCATCCATGTAATGGGTCGTCATGAAGACGGTATTCCCCTCTGCCTTCTTGAGCTTTCCTATGAACTCCCAGACGTGGCTCCTGGTCTGGGGGTCGAGGCCCAGGGTGGGCTCGTCGAGAAAGAGGACCCTGGGTCTGTGGAGAAGCCCTCTTGCCACCTCGAGCCTCCTCTTCATCCCGCCTGAAAACTCCTTGACCAGGTCGGCGCGTCTATCCTTCAGGTCAACCACCTCGAGTATCTCGTCGATCCTCTTCTCCGAGGTCTTTCTGTCCATGTTGTACATGTAGCAGTGGAACTTCAGGTTCTCGTAGGCGGTGAGCTGGTTGTCGAGGGTTATCTCCTGGAAGACGAGCCCTATGGAGGAGCGGACCATGCGGGGGTTTTTCCTGCAGTCGTAGCCGTTTACCGATACGGTTCCCGAGTTGAAACCCAAAAGCGTGCAGAGGATGTTTATGGTCGTGGTCTTCCCGGCGCCGTTGGGGCCGAGGAAACCGAAGGTCTCGCCCTCGTTGACGTGAAAGGTCACGCCCCTTACGGCCTCAAGGCCGTTATAGCTCTTTACAAGGTCCTGGACCTCTATCATGGGTCTCATCTCTGTAACTTGACTCCGGGTTCGGGATGCCGGGCAATCTGTAACCGGAAATTTCCCCGAGGAAATCGAGGGACGAGCAATTATAACATAAATCAAGGGGATAAAGGCAACCGGCAGGTGACCAGGGATTCTTACGGCGATAGTGCAGGAGCGGTGTTCAGCGGCGGTCTTTGTCAACCGAGGGGATCATGATGCTGAAGGTGGAGCCGACCCCCGGGGTGCTCTCCACGTGGAGCCTGCCGTTGTGGCCGTGCACTATGTGCTTGACTATGGCAAGCCCGAGGCCCGTGCCACCGAGTTCCCGGCTCCGGGCCTTGTCTACCCTGTAGAACCTCTCGAAGATCCTCGGCATGTCCTCCTCGGGTATCCCGATGCCGGTGTCCTTTACGTCGACTCTCACCGTCGAGCCCTCGGCGGTCGCGCTTATGTGGACTTCCCCGCCCGAAGGGGTGTACTTGATCGCGTTGTCGAGGAGGTTTGCCACCACCTGCTCGAGCCTGTCCCTGTCGCCAGAGACCCCGGGGAGGCCGTAGGGTATCCCCGACGTGAGCCTTATGCCCTTGTCCCGGGCCTGTTTCTCAAAACCCTTCCGGGTGGATGCGAGGAGTTCCTTAATGTCCACGGGTGTAGTGATGATGGGCATGGTATGGGATTCGAGCTTGGAGAGTATGAGAAGGTCGTCTATGATCCTCGACATCCTCGTGGCGTGCCTGTCGATGACCCTCAGGAACTCGCTCTGCCTCGACTTCTCTATGCCTCCGTCGAGGAGCGTTTCCGAATAGCCCTTTATGCTCGCAAGCGGGGTCCTCAGCTCATGTGAGACGTTGGCCACGAAGTCCCTCTTTATGGCCTCGACCCTCTTCTCCTCGGTTATATCCTTCAGGAAGAGCAGGAGCCCGAACTCCTCACCTTCCCTCAGGGGCACGACCCTGACGTTAAAGAATCTGCCGCCTTCATTTATCTCGATATCCGTCGTCTCCCCGCCGTCTCCCCCGCCGCCCCGGCCCCCCCCGTCCCCCCCGCCCCCCACGCCGGAGCGCACGAGGTCCTCGACGGCCTTCTTAAGGTCCGTGTTCTTGATGAACTCCGAGAGGTTCCTGCCCACCACCCCGTCCTTTACGGGGAAGGACTTTACAAAAAATGGGTTGGCGTACCGGACAGAGCCCGCCACGTCGAGGACCACGACCCCGGTCCTCATCTCCTTTACGACGGTCTCGAGTATGAAGTTCTTTTCCATATTCAGTCTTCCTTGAACCTGTAGCCAACGCCGCGCACCGTCTCTATGTACATTCCCGCGCCCTTGAGCTTCGAGCGCAGCCTTCTTATGTGGGTATCCACCGTCCGGGGCGTAACGTAGCAGTCATGGCCCCAGACGTTGTCGAGTATGGCGTCCCGTGAAAGGACCCTCCCCCTTGACCCCATGAGCTCTTTAAGGAGCTTGAACTCCTTGGCCGAGAGGTCAACGGGTGTCCCTTTGACCGTCACCCTGTGCCTCGAGAGGTCTACGGTCAGCTCTCCGTGGGCCGCTACCAACTCCGCCCCGCCCTGGCCCCCGCCCGCCTCCGCCCTCTTGAGCACGGCCCTGACCCTCAAAACAAGCTCCCTGGGGCTGAAGGGTTTCGTTATGTAGTCTTCGGCTCCGAGCTCGAAGCCTACTATCTTGTCCACCTCCTCGCCCTTCGCCGTAAGCATCACTACGGGTATACCCCTCGTGGACTCTCTCTCCTTGAGCCTCTTCAACACCTCGGTCCCTTCCATGTCCGGGAGCATTATATCGAGGAGAATCAAGTCCGGGGCCTTTTTACCGGCGAGATCGAGGGCCTCGGGGCCGTCCTTCGCCGTGTGGACCTCGAAGCCGGCTCTTTCGAGGTTATAGTCGAGGAGGTTAAGGATATCGGCCTCGTCGTCAACAACGAGTATCTTTTTATTTCTCCGAGTCAATCAGCTCCCTTACCCTCTTCTCTATGTCGTCCCTTACCCTTCTCATGAACTCCCGGGGCATGCCGAGCGGGTCGTCTATGGGCCAGTCCACCTTGGTGCCCCTGAACCCCACGGGACATATGCTCTCGGCGGAACAGCACCCGAGGGTTACGACCACGTCGGCCCAGTCGAGCATCTCGTCGGTTAGCTGCTCCGAGGCCTGTTCCGAGATGTCTATGCCCTTCTCCTTCATCGTCTCGATGGTGGACCTGTTCACAACACCCATGGCAGAAGTGCCGGCGCTCCGGACCTCGACGGAGCCGGCCCCGTAAGCCCTGGCAAAGCCCTCGGCCATCTGGCTCCTGCAGGTGTTGCCAACGCAGACGAAGAGTATCTTCTTACGCTCGGTCATGTTTCTCCTGGGGGGAAACCTTTCTGAAGAAAGGTTTCCCCAAACCCCTTCCAAAGACTTTTAGCTATCCCATGGGGGGAGACCCCGTTGTAGAAATCTCTTACGAGTGGGTCTCCCCCCACGGGATAAATAGTTAAAAGTTTTTGAAAGGGGTTTGGGGGAAACTTTTTTCAAAAAGTTTTCCCCAATACAAAGACCCGGCTGTGGCGGGCCAGGTCTTCTTTTTTCAGCCCTGGGAGTGTTACCACTGGCTTGTGGTCAGGTACTCGTGCATGGAGTTCGCGGCGCGTCGGGCGTCTCCCATGGCGAGTATGACGGTGGCCCCGCCCCTTACTATGTCGCCGCCAGCGAAGACCCCCTTCTTGCTCGTCCTGCCCGTGTCGGCGTCTATGGTGATGTTGCCCCACTTGTTGAGCTTGATGTCGGGCGTGGTCATGGGTATAAGGGGGTTCGCGTCGTTACCTATGGATATTACGGCCACGTCGGCGTCTATGCAGAACTCCGAGCCCTTTACCTCCACGGGCCTCCTCCTGCCAGACTCGTCGGGCTCGCCGAGCTCCATCCTGACGCACTCCACGGCCTTCAGTTTGCCGTCGTCGTCGCCTATGAAGCGCTTCGGGTTGGTGAGGAGCTGGAACTTGAGGCCCTCTTCCTGGCCGTGGTGAATCTCCTCTATCCTTGCGGGCATCTCCTCGAGGGATCTCCTGTAGACTATCGTCACCTCTCCGCAGGAGATTCGCAGAGCCGTCCTGGCGGCGTCCATGGCGGTGTTGCCGGCGCCGAAAACGGCCACCCTTCTGCCCTTCAAGACCGGGGTGTCGAAGTCCGGGAACTGGTATGCCTTCATGAGGTTCACCCTTGTCAGGTATTCGTTCGCGGAATAGACCCCGACGAGGTTCTCCCCGGGTATGCCCATGAACCTCGGAAGCCCGGCGCCCGTGCCTATGAATACGGCATCATAGCCGTCGGAGAGGAGTTCGTCAACGGTTTCGAGCTTGCCCACGACGGCGTTAAGGACTATCTCAACGCCCATGCGCTTCAGGTAGTCCACCTCGGCCTCGACTATCTTTTTGGGGAGCCTGAACTCGGGGATGCCGTAGACGAGGACGCCTCCCGCCATATGGAGGGCCTCGAAGACGGTGACACCGTGGCCCTTCTTGACGAGGTCCCCGGCTACCGTCAGCCCGGCAGGCCCGCCCCCCACCACGGCGACCTTCCTCCCGGTGGAGTTCGGTATAAAGGGTACGGATACCTCTCCGTGCTCTCTCTCGTAGTCGGCGGCGAATTTTTCGAGCCTGCCTATGGAGACGGGCTCGCCCTTCTTGCCCACCACGCATACCTTCTCGCACTGGTCCTCCTGGGGGCATACCCTTCCGCACACGGCAGGAAGACCGTTGGTCTCCTTCAATTTATGCGCCGCCTCCAGGAACTTCCCCTCGGCGATGAGCCTTATGAACCAGGGTATGTCGATATTAACGGGGCACCCGCCCACGCAGATGGGCTTTTTGCACTGGATGCACCTTTTCGCCTCCTCCATCGCCTCCTCGGGCGTATAGCCGTAGGGGACCTCGTAGAAGTTCTTGACCCTCTCGGCCGGGTCCTGCTCGGACATGGGGACGCGAGTGGGGCTCAACTTCGGCTTTTTCGGTTTCTCGCTGTTATCCATCCTGCCTAACCTTTATCATAGCATTTCGGGCCTTCGTGGTAGGTGAAGGACTCCATGGAGATCTTCTCTTCCTTCAGGTAGCTCCTGTTCCTCAGTATAAGCTCGTCAAAGTCCACCTCGTGGCCGTTGAACTCCGGGCCGTCCACGCATACGAAACGGTTCTTCCCCCCGATGGTCACCCTGCAGGCCCCGCACATCCCGGTGCCGTCGACCATTATGGGGTTCAAGCTCACCACGGTGAATATCTTGTGCGGCCTCGTCACGTTGGCCACGGCCTTCATCATGGGCACCGGGCCTATGCCAACAACGCAGCCCATCGGCATACCCTCCTCGATGAGCTTCCTCAATACGTCGGTGACGAAGCCGTGGTGGCCGTAGCTCCCGTCGTCAGTGGTTATATGGAGCTCGTCGCTCGTCTCGCGCATCTCTTTTTCGAGTATGAGGAGCCCCCTGGTCCTCGCGCCTATTATGGAGACTATCCTGTTGCCCGCCTCCTTCATGGCCCTGGCTATGGGCAGGACGGGAGCGGTACCTATACCTCCGCCGACGCAGACCACGGTGCCGAAGTTCTCTATATGCGTGGGGTGCCCCAGAGGGCCCACGACGTCGAGGACCCTGTCGCCCACGCTCATGCCGCAGAGTATGGCCGTGGACCTGCCCACCTCCTGGACCAATATCGAGATGGTGCCGTCCTTCAGGTCGGAGTCCATTATGGTAAGAGGTATCCTCTCACCGCGCTCCTCCATCCTCAGGATCACGAACTGCCCGGCCTTGCGCTTCTCGGCTATCCGGGGGGTCCTTATCTTGAAGAGATACACGGTATGAGCGAGCTCTACCTTCTCTGTTATCTCGTTCATATGTACAACTCCATTCGGACTGGAGATATATTCAAAAACCGTTGGATATTAACAGATTTTCCACCTCGGCGGAACCCTTTTCGTCAGGGGTTTTTCCCGGGTAAGACCTTTTTCCGGGCCTAACCGTCAATTTCCTCTATTTTTATTCAATTAAAAAAATTTTGTTAAAACGGCCTCTTCGGTCTCAGAGCCCCTTATCAAGGGCTTTCCCCATGTAGACCCAGAACTCCCTGTTCCCCTTGGCCCCCTTTATGGGGGACTCGCTCCGGGCGATTGGCTCGAGGCCTATACGGCGCGAAAAATCCTCGATGCGCTCAAGGACCTTCCTGTGCTTCTCCGGGTCCCTTACGATGCCCCCCTTGCCCACCTCGCCCTTGCCCACCTCGAACTGCGGCTTTACGAGGGCGAGCACTCTGCCCCCCTCCTTCACGAAACCCTTCACCACGGGGAGCACCTTCTCGAGGGATATGAAGGATACGTCTATGACGGCGAGGTCGACCTCCTCGCCCACCTCCCCTGGATCGAGGTGCCTTATGTTCCTCCCCTCGAGGAGGTGAACCCTCGGGTCCTCCCTCAGTTTTAAATCGACGACCCCTCTTCCCACGTCCACGGCGTGGACTCTGCTAACGCCCCTTTGAAGGAGACAGTCTGTAAAACCCCCGGTGGATGCGCCCACGTCGAGGACCACGAGGCCGCTGACGTCGAGATTAAACTCATCGAGGAAGCCTGCGAGCTTCACCCCGCCGCGGCTTACGTAAGGGATTCCCTCCTTCAAGGTTACCTCGCTCTCAGGGTCCACCTCTTTTCCGGCCTTGTCCACGAGCCGGCCGTCCACGAGGACCTTCCCGGCCATTATAAGGGCCTGGGCCTTCGTCCTGCTCGCGGCAAGACCCCTGTCCACGAGGAGGTTGTCGAGCCTCGTCTTCTTTATCTTCTTTGCCGGGGGGAACACAATCTGTAAGAAAGTCTCCCCCCGGACCCCCTTTCAAAGACTTTTGGCTATCCCATGAGGGGGAGACCCCCCGGCAGATGAAATACACGCAAGATGCGGTCTCCCCCTCATGGGATAAATAGCATAAAGTTTTTGAAAGGAGTTTGAGGAAAACTTTTTTCAAAAAGTTTTCCTCAATACGCTATCTTTTTCTCTTTTATATTAGCCCCGAGGAACTCCCTTATCGTCTTTTCAATCCCCGGGGTGTCGAGCCCGAGCCTTGCGCGGAGCTCCGCCTGGGTCCCGTGCTCGACGAACTCGTCGGGCACCCCGATCCTCTTTACCGGGGAGCTTACGCCCCTGGCCTCGAATAGCTCGAGTACGGCGCTCCCGAAGCCCCCCTGGAGAGAGCCCTCCTCTATCGTTACGACGCAGCCGGACTTTTCCGCTATCTTCAATATGCCTTCTGCATCGAGGGGTTTTACGAAGCGCGCGTTCATGAGACCGGCCTTTATCCCGGAGCCCCTCAGACGGTCCACGGCCTCGAGGGCCGGCTGGACCATGGCGCCGAGGGCGAGGACGGCAACTTCCGTGCCCTCTCTCAAGACCTCTCCCGTTCCAATGGGTATCTCCCTCAAGGGCCCGGAGGTATCCACGCCGATGCACTCGCCCCTCGGGTACCTTATGGCCACGGGCCTTGAATACCTTGTCGCCGAATAAAGCAGGTGCCTCAATTCGTCTTCGTCCTTGGGGGCGGCCACCACCATGTTGGGGATATGCCTAAGATAAGAGATGTCGAATAGCCCGTGGTGGGTAGGGCCGTCCTGGCCCACGATACCCGCCCTGTCCATGGCTATGACCACCGGTAAATTCTGGAGACAGACGTCGTGGAAGACCTGGTCGTAGGCCCTCTGCAGGAAGGTGGAGTAGATGGCGGTAACGGGCACAAAGCCCTCTCTGGCGAGCCCTGCGGCGAAGGTTATGGCGTGCTGCTCGGCTATGCCCACGTCGAAGAACCTCTCGGGGTATTTTAGCGCGAATTCGCTCAGCCCCGTGCCCTCCGGCATGGCGGCCGTTATGGCCACCACCTTCTCGTCCCTTTCGGCTATCTCAAGGAGGGTGGAGCTGAACATGTTCGTATAGGACTTGCGGGGCTCCTTTTTCGGCTTGCCCGTCCTTACGTCGAAGGGAGAGACGCCGTGGAACCTCGCCGGGTCCTGTTCGGCAGGGAGATAGCCCTTGCCCTTCTGAGTGAGGACGTGTATAAGGACCGGCCCCTCGAGATCCTGCGAGTCCCTGAGAGTCTTCACGAGCTCTTCTATATTGTGCCCGTCTATGGGCCCTATGTATTGAAAGCCGAGGCCCTCGAAGAGCATCCCCGGGGTAAGGAGCGTTATGAGGGAGTCCTCCGCCCTCTTTGCTATGCCCACGAGCCTGCCGCCTATCATGGGTATGGACTTTATGAAGGACTCTATCTCGGTTTTAAGCCTCGTGGCGAAACGCCCGGTTATCTTGCGGCTGAGAAAAGAGCTCAGGGCCCCGACGTTTTTCGAGATGCTCATCTCGTTGTCGTTGACGACGACAACGAGGTCCTTCTTGAGATGACCCGCCTGGTTGAGGCCCTCGAAGGCGAGGCCCGCGGTCAGCGACCCGTCGCCTATTACTGCAACGACCTTGTTGTCCTTGACTGCGAGGTCCCTTGCGGCCGCCATCCCGAGGGCCGCCGAGATGGAGGTCGAGGAATGGCCCGCGCCGAAGGCGTCGTACTCGCTCTCCGAGGGTTTGGGAAAACCGCTTAGGCCGCCTAACTGCCTGAGGGTCGGGAACCTCTCCCTGCGGCCCGTAAGGACCTTGTGGGCGTAGGCCTGGTGGCCCACGTCCCATACAATCCTGTCCTGCGGGGCGTGGTAGACGTAATGGAGGGCTATGGCGAGCTCAACGGCGCCGAGGCTCGATGCGAGATGGCCGCCCGAGGACGCGACCGTCTCCACGAGGAGCTCCCTTATCTCGGAGGCGAGGGTGGTGAGCTCCTCGGTGGCGAGTCCCTTGAGGTCCTCGGGAGAATTAATCCTTTCGAGTATCCTGCCCATATTATAAAATCCCGTTTAACGCCGGTCATCCCCTTCCCCCCTCGGGGGCTACTTCTTCCTCGAAATAATGTACCCGGCAAGAGCCCTCAGGGGCTCGGCCCTGTCGTCAAAAGCCGAGATGGAGTCGAGGGCCCTGGTTACAAGCTCCCTGGCCCGCCTCCTCGACTCCTCGAGCCCGAGGACGGCTGGGTACGTGGCCTTGCCCAACTTAACGTCGCTCCCGGTGGCCTTTCCCATCTCGGTGCTCGAGCCCTCCACGTCAAGGATGTCGTCGAGTATCTGGAAGGCGAGGCCCACGGACCCGCCGTAGCCCGTAAGGGCTTCAAGCTCTTTTTCGTCGGCCCCCCCGAGTATGGCCCCGCACCTTACGGAGGCGAGTATTAGCCCCCCGGTCTTGTGTATGTGGATGTATTCGAGGACGGGAAAATCCACCTCCTTGCCCTCGGACTCTATGTCCACCACCTGTCCGCCTATCATCCCCATGGAGCCCGCGGCTCTCGCCACATCGAGTATCACCATGAGGAGCCGCTCTGCGGCCACGCCGGGGGTCTTCCCTATCATCTCAAAGGCCGACGTAAGGAGGGCGTCCCCGGCGAGTATGGCCATCGCCTCCCCGTAGACCTTGTGGCAGGTCGGCCTGCCGCGCCTGAAGTCGTCGTCGTCAATGGCCGGGAGGTCGTCGTGTATCAGGGAGTAGGTGTGTATGCACTCTATGGCCGAGGCCGTGTTTAGGGCGCCCTCGATGTCGCCGCCCACGGCCTCGGCCGCCGCGAGCGTAAGCACGGGCCTTATCCTCTTGCCTCCGGCAAAGAGACTGTAGTGCATAGCGCTGTGAAGCCCCTGAGGGTATTCGTCCTCACCCGCAAGGAGCCTGCCAAGGGCGCTGTTTACGAATTCCGCCTTTTCGGCGAAATATTTATCGAGGTTAAACTCACCCATTTTCCGGAATCAAAAACGACCGGGCAAAATAAAGATAACGGAATGAACACCTGGCTTTCAAGAGATTCTGGGCCAGTTTAAATCTTAACAAAATATTCTGAAAAAAACAAGAAATCACGGCCATATGCTGGGGGCGGGGGGCGGGGG
>DATEAM010000086.1:0-4209 GCA_035288385.1 Thermodesulfobacteriota bacterium | reverse complement strand
ATTCCAGTGGGCATGGAGAGCCTCGAGGAGTACATGGAGATAGGGCTCGACGGAGTAAAGGAGAGGCTGAAGCCCGAAGAGGTCGCCGAGAGACTGAACGCCGTAGTACCCGAAGGCATAAGGTTTTCTTCGCGCACCGCCGAACAGCCCCCCCCCCTTCCTGCCCACTTGAAACTTTCAACTTCCTCTGGTATTATTGGTTCGACGGAATACCTTGTTTTTCTGAAAGACGGCCCGGAGGGCTTGAAAGACATAAAACCGGAGAGAATAGATGGGTTTTTAAGGGATTTTGAGCGCAGGCAGACGGCGCCTGTGCGCATCTCAAGAGGCGGCAGGGGGGACAGGATAGAAACAATCGACCTGAAACCGATCGTAGGCGAGGTCTCTCGCATCGGAGACTCTACCCTGAGGCTGGTGCTCAATAAAACACCGGGCCCCAGGGTAAGGCCCCTCGATGTCGTGGTGTGCCTCTTCAACCTCACTGCCGAAGATGCCTCCCTCATACCCATCCTCAAGACAAAGACCGCCGGGTAAAGACCCCCGGTCCGTGCTCTTCTTTCCCCATTAAAACGCCCTGAGCGTTTCCGGAACCATGCCGTAATTTGATATGCCTATGAGACAGGACGATACGGAGATATTCGTAAACGTAAACCCCTTCGAGACGCGTCTCGCCATCGTCGAGGCGGGCTCCCTCGTGGAGTTCTACGTGGAGAGGGACAAGGACAGGGGCATTACCGGGAACATCTACAAGGGCAAGGTGGTGAGGGTGCTTCCCGGCATGCAGTCCGCCTTTGTCGAGATAGGGCTCCAGAGGACCGCCTTTCTCCACGTCTCGGACATAAAGGAGAGCCTCGGAGACGTTGAGGAAGAGGAAGAGGGCGAGGGCGAGGGCGAGGCAAGGGCGAGGCCCTCGGGGGGGCCGGCGAGGATACAGGACATCCTGAAGCAGGGCCAGGACATAATGGTCCAGGTCGCGAAGGAACCCATGGGCACCAAGGGCGCCAGGGTCACCTCCTACACCTCTCTTGCCGGCAGGTACCTCGTCTTCATGCCCACCTACGACAAGGTGGCCATATCGAGAAGGATATCGAGCGAACGCGAGAGGAGGCGCCTTAAGTCCATAGTCCAGAGCATGCGCGCCCCCGGTCACGGCTTCATCATAAGGACCGTGTGCGAGGGGGCGAGTGGAGAGGCCGTAAAGGCGGATATGGACTATCTCGTGAAGCTCTGGCAGAGGATACTCGACAGGAGGGAAAAGGCCCCCACTCCGAGCGTGCTCTACGAGGAGCTCGACCTGACGCTCAGGATCCTCCGGGACGTGTTTTCCGCCGACGTCAAGAGGCTCGTCGTGGACTCGCCCGAGGAGTTCAAGAGGGCAAAGGAGTTCATGGAGGAGTTCATGCCGAGGCTTGCCGGGAGGGTCGAGCTCTACGAGGGCGCCGAAGACGTCTTCGACGCCCACGGCATAGAGATCGAGCTCGCCAGGGCCCTCGAGAGAAAGGTGTGGCTCCGCTCAGGGGGGTTCCTCATAATAGACCAGATGGAGGCGTTGACGGCCGTAGACGTCAACACGGGCAAGTACGTGGGCAAGAAGAGCTCCGACCAGACCATCCTGAAGACCAACCTCGAGGCCGTGACCGAGGCGGTCTTTCAGTTGAGGCTCAGGAACATAGGCGGCATCATAGTAATAGACTTCATCGACATGGCCCGGATCTCGGACAGGGAGAAGGTCTACAACGAGCTCAAGGATGCGCTCAGGGCGGACAAGGCGCGCACCAACATATTGAAGATCTCCGAGCTCGGCATAGTGGAGATGACGCGAAAGAGGGTGCGCGAGAGCATAGTCCAGAGCCTGTGCGAGCCCTGCCCCTACTGCGACGGCAACGGCGTAGTAAAGGGGCGCGATACGATCATAATGGACATATACAGGGAGCTCGTAAGAGAGCTTTCGGGAAAGAAGAGAAAGGCCACCGTGTACTGCAACCCCTACGTGGCCGAGAGGTTCGAGGAGCACAGGGCCGTAATAGAGGACCTCGAAAAGAGGTTCGATAAAAGGGTGGTGATAAAACCCGTGGACCGCTTCCACCAGGAACGCTACGAGATTACCTGAGGCGGAGGAACCCTTTTTTCAAAGGGTTCCTCCGCATGCTCAGCGTCCCTTCTTTTTGTCGTCGCCGGCGACCTTCTTAAGAACACCCATGTCAAAGGAGACGCGCTGCTCGGGAGTCAGTATGCCGCGCATCTCCATCATGTGGCCGTACTTCTTCTCCATCATCTCCCGTTTTATCTCGACTATCTCGCCTATTTTCATGGTAACCGCCTTGGTGTCCGGTTTTTCGGCGACGAGGAGGTTGGCAAGCTCGGCCTTCCTGACCATGAGCCCTGCCTCGAGGAGCGAGAGGCTCTTTTCAAGCTCGAGGTGCATCATATCCGCCTTTGAGCGCTGCTCTTCGGTAAGGGTATCCTTCCATTCCGGCCCATCATGCCCGTAGTCGCGCTCATGGTGGGCGGCCATGGCGTGGGGCTTACCACCCATGTCGGCCGAGGCCGTGGGGGCCGTAGAGAAAGAAAGGCCCATTATAACGGCTGTAACGACGGCAAGGTAGTGAAATCCCTTCATAACTTCCTCCTTTTTCTCTAAGGTTAAAACGCGATTTCCAAATACTCGTAACCGCCCTTCGGGCACTGCATGTGTAGAATTTATTATATACCCGGTTGGGGTAGTTTAAAAGCTCCCGGAGAAAAAACCGGGGAGGCCGGAAAAGACCGCGACATCTTAAAGGGGCCTGGTTACCGGTTTTTCATGGACGCGCCCTGCGGTTATCCGCCTGCGGGCGACATGTAAAGGGAGGGGGCTTCGGCCTCTTCGGCCGAAGCCCCCCATCGCCAGTGTCCCCCGGCCCCTTTACGGCTACTCCGCCACCCTTACGACCACGACCTTGCCGGGCAGGGCGTACCTTTCCCTGGGTGTAGCCGGCCCGTCGCCGGTCTCCCTTACCCCTGTCCTCGCCACCTTGTCTGCGCATACCTTGAAGTCATAGGCGGTGGCAACGGTCTTTTCCTCTCCCTTCAGGCGATTTATTGTTACGACCTCGCAGCCGGGCCCCGGTTTCCCGTAAACCGCCATGTAGCGCTCGCCGTTAAAGGGCTTTACGAAGCTCATCTTCAGGAAGGCGACCTCGCGCGCCGTCTCCTCGAGGAACTTTTCCTCGGTAAGGGGCCTTTTCCCCATGGCGGCTATCCCGGCGATCCTGTCGGCCGCCGTTCTCTCGTCCTTTGCGTAGCTCACACCCTCGAGGCCCCTGCCCAGGGTGACCTCGGCCACCTCCACCCCGCCCGTTAAGAAGCTAAAGTTCTTGAGCACAAGGAACCTCGCTTCGCCCTCGCAGGCCATGTACCAGGCCCCGCCGTCTCCCTGAACGAGCATATAGTCGAAGGCCTCGGTGGCGCCAACCCTTGTGAGCCTCTTGTAGTTGCCGTATTTCTTCGGTACGACGAAGTTAAGAGTTCCCCCGCCCCTGGTGCAGGAGGCGTAGGCATGCTGGTAGAGGTCTACGGCGGTGTAACCGACCCTATAGGCGCCAAGGCTCTCCTCCTCAAGTGGAAGCCTGCCGGGCAGCCCCCCCGGTCCCCCCGCCCCCCCCGGCTCCCCCGCCCCCCCCGGCCCCGCGGCATCCCTGTAACCGGGGACCACGGGGTTTTTATATACTACGGGTTCAGGGGCGTGCTCTATCATATAGGCCATGACCGGTTGGGCCGGTCCGGGGGCGTACCTGCTTGTTATAGTGAACCCCCCCGCGCCTTTTGGCAGGGCCCCTACTATGAAGGAGTGCGTGTCGTCTACCGTGTAAAGGGCCGTGACCGAGGGCTCGGCTGAAAACCTTGCCCTCAAGCCTTCGTCGCCCTGTGCGTATCTATTCGGAGCTGCCATGAGCAGGGAAGTCAACACGCAAATTGTAACCTTGAATAAGTACTTCATTTCGGCACCTCCTGTTATTCGTTACCTGGGTTTCACGATATCAGCCACCTTTTAGTAACGCAGGAAGCGTGCCACCTCCGTAAAAAGTGTAACACCCTGATTAACAAGGGAATTTCTTGGAAGGTATTTTTGCCCGGCAAGAGGGACCTGTGCGGTTATGGCTGGCCCCCGTGGGAAGACTATTATGGGGCAGGGGTGTTTTTCTTGCGGTTTTATTGCTTGAGATTAGA
>DATEAM010000085.1:0-17289 GCA_035288385.1 Thermodesulfobacteriota bacterium | reverse complement strand
CCACGGACGATTTCTCCGGTATCTGCAGACGGAGCCACTCGAGCCTGTCTTCGACATTCATGGTTTTCTCATCCATCCTCAAAGATGAATACTCGAAGCCGTCGAGATGGAGTTTTCCCTTCTCCGGCCAGCTCAGCTTGTCGTCCTCGAGATGCCCCACGCGGGCGTTTATGAGATCGATTGTGCCAGAAGGTTTTTCTCTCAAGCGCAATAAAAAGACCCCTTTTACATTCATACCTTCGGCGCTGAGCGCATAACCCTTTTCATTTTCAAAGGTCCCGCCTCTGCACTCGAGATTTCCCCCTATATCGGCCCCGGGAAGCCTCACCTCGCCCGCGGCCCTGAAGCCTTCATTGAAAAAGACGTCGCCCCCTGTCTTAAGGCCGTCGGCGTTGAGCGCATAACCCTTTTCGTTTTTAAAGGTCCCGCCTCTGCACGAGAGTTGCCCCCCTATATCGGCCCCGCGAAGCCTCACCTCGCCCTTTGCCCTGAAGCCTTCATCGAAAAAGACGAGCCCCACTGTCTTAAGGCCGTCGGCATTAATAGGCCCTGTGTAACTTCCTCCAAAATTCAGGGACCGTGCTTCTGCGCTAAGCAGAATAATTTCTTCGGCCGCACACTCGATTAAAGCCAGGGGATGGGGTATGACGGCGAAACTCAGGTCAAGGGGCCCTGTGATTTTCGCCCCGGCAATCCGAACACCCCTCCGGTGGACGAGCTCCGCCGCCTTTCTGTCCGTGCATAGCCATGAGAGCAACTCACTCCGTATAGAGCGGGATTCGTCCCATTGGGGCGCATTTTCAGGCTTGTCGAGCTCCTTGTCGCCCTTTTGCAAATCGAGCGGTTCTCCCTCCTGCGCCTTGGCAAGGAGTTCTTGCTCAGTTGGAGTGAGCCCGGCTCTCAGGCTTTCCGGTAGAATATCAATGAGTTTTTCTGCCATTTTAATGTGGTGTGGTTAAAATTTTTCTCTGTTAATGTAATATATCAATCCTTAACCTGTCGTTTCAAGGGCTATATTAAGAAGCCTCAATTTATACTCTGAAGGATTATATGGAGACTCATAACCCCATTTTTTGTCAAGCCTCAAAAAGGCCGGTATTTTTTTGGACTTTTAAAGGCCTTTCTGATAGACTTGTCTTTTAAATCGCCTTATTATTTAAGCATTTCCCTTATCCTTCGGACTAAAGCATATCGCTTTAAGACCTGTGGAAATGCCGGGTTACGGCCTGCGGCCTCGGATGTCCCGAAACACCGCAATCCAGTTCATGGTCTTTAATATGGGTAGACCACAACTCGTCTTCCTCTCAATGCTCCTGATATTGAGTGTTCCGGGCACGGACCTCGATGCGGCCACCATACGAGTGCCGGGAGACTTCGGGAGCATTCAGGAGGCGGTGGACAGGGCTGCGCCAGGCGACGTGGTAATCGTGGAAGAGGGAGAGTACAGGGAGAACGTCGTCATCAAAAAACCCGTCGACCTCAGGGGGGCCGGGGGGCCGGGGCGACCGTGGTGGAGGCCGCGAGAGAGGAAGAGCCGGTATTCAGGATGGAGGATACGGAAAATGTCTCTCTCACCGGCTTCACCGCCAGGGGCTCTAAGGTGGCCGGGATAGTCCTGCGTAACGTCCGATCGAGCAGGCTCGGAAACAACCGGGCCGTCGAGAACACCAACGGGATAATGGTCTACTCCTCCCACGACAATACCCTCTTCAACAACAACGCGGACTCCAACGAGGTCTACGGCATATACATGGAGAAGTCCACCGCCAACAGGGTAAGGGAGAATACGGCCAACAGGAACGGAGACAAGGGCATCTTCTTGAGCTCCTCGCACGGCAACACCATAACGGACAACAGCGCGAACTTGAACACCTGGAACGGCATACTCGTCTGGTCTTCGAACGAAAACCTCATAAGAGACAACTGGACGCTCAGAAACACCTACGGGCTCGTCGTCGGCGAATCGAGGGACAACGAGATGGAGGATAACACCTCTCTGCCGAACATATTCATTATCATGCCCATACTCCTTATATACACGGGGGCCGTGGTCTACCTGATACAGAAGATGATAGTGAGGAGGCTCCACGGAGGCTGAGGGAGAATGGGGAGGGCCGGGGGGGGCCGGGTGGCCGAGGAAAAGGGGAAGCCGGATGGAAAGAGGCCAGGCCGGAGGGGTTAAAGGGCCTGTAAGGCAGCGGGTGGAATTACATGGGTAACAGGGGGGCATAGAGACCAGAATGCCGATCATCACCTCTCATATACCTACGATACTCGCAAGCATAGGGTTGATCCTCGCCACATCGAGTTTCATAAGCGGGCTTCAGCTTGTGCGGGGCACGAGTGTGGCCGTTGAGGGCAAGATCCACAGGTTCAACGGATACGTCTCCATTTGCCTGTTCATTACGCTAACGGTCTTCTGGGTGGTAAACAACGGCCTCGGCTGGGGCCTGGCGGCCTGGGTATGCGCCCTCCTCTTTATCTTTCTGAAGGTAAAGATCGTGAGGAAGAGGGGCCGGGGCTTCAAGTACGTAAGCTGGATGGGTGTCACCATAATACTCATGTGGCTCTACATTATCTATCTGCACATACCCATATAACCCCGCTCCCGATAAACCTCTCCGCCCGAGTCCTGACCGGAAAATCCTCGACCTGAGGAAAATCTCTTGAAAAGACTCGTTGGCCTGAGGCCTGGGGCCAGACTTCCTGGAGGCTGCCCGGGTTGAAGGACTTTTCGCACAAAAAAACCCGGCACCCTGTATAACCGGGTGCCGGGTAGTTGTATGTGAGTGAGCCGGTGGCGCCTGGGAGGGGCCAGGTCCCCTGGGTCTTTCTTTTATCCGTGGCAACAGCCCCCGCCGCTTCCGGCGTCGGCCTGTCTTGCCTCTCTCGCCGCAAAGGCATCGTCGTCGTGCTTGTTGCGCTCTTTCTTGGTCGACATTTTCCTTGCCTCCTGGCGGCTTACGGGCTTTATTGGCTCGAAGCTCTCCTCGACCTTTTTCATACCCTCGAGAATGTGCTTTCTCTTGTCGGCGTCGAGGTACCTGTCTATGAGCATGAAGAACTCCTCGTCCTCCTTGCGTATGTGGCTCCGGAGGTTTACCACTATGGAACGCCCTATGCCGTCGAGTATGTCTCCGTCAACGAGGGCTATCCTGAAGGAGTGCAGGAGCGTCATAAGCTCCCTGTGGTCCTCCTTGACAACGGTGATAAGCCCGTCGGCCAGCGGAAGCACCTCGTGAAGCAACGGGAAGAGCACGTCCTCCTCTTTGTGCACGGAATGGAGCATTATCTCGTTTTGTATCTCGGCGGTAGAGACCCAGAGGGCGTCGCAATCACGTCTTCTCATATGGCCCTCTATCTCATCGAGCTTTTCGAGGATCACCTGGTGCTCGGCGACGAGTATCTTTACCGGGTCTTCTGATGGGTCGAGGGCCGCGTCTTCGGCGTCAGCCCCGGCTTCACCGTCGGCGTCACGGTCCTCTTCTACGGCGAGCGTCTGGAACTTCTGTGAAAAGCCCATACGGCAGGCACCCCTCGGGCTCTTGAAAACGCCCTCCCCCTCGCACGAACTCAAGAGGTCGTTGTAGAGCTCCTCGTCCATGGCGAGCACGCCCTCCCTGCAGTTGACAACGCACGAGGGATGCATGCACTTGTATTGTATCTCGAGTATACGCCTTGACATTACGTCGTCCTCCTCTCGAAGCCCTCGGTGCCTTCTAAACCTTCTGGGGTGAGCCTTCCTGAGCGGGCATGGAGGGCATTACAGGAACCCCGAACATGTCGTTGAACTTGTGTACTATATAGATAAGGGCCCTGTGGTTAAGCAGCAGCCCTTCGAAGAGCTTGGTCTTTGTAAGACCGTCGAAATAAAACTCATAGGAGAACTGGATCTGCTTCGCCACACCCTCGTCGTCCATGTTGAGGTCATAGCTTGTGGGGACGAATATCAGGTCACGCCTGACCTCGCTGAAAAAGTCCTCCCTCTCCTCCTTGCTCAACTTCTGCATCTTCTCGATGTGCTCGCTCGATATGGATACGCCGTTTAAAAGAACGATAAGGCCGGGAAAGTCCTTCGGCTGAAGAACCCTCTGTCTCTTGAGGGACCCTATGGGATAATCGACCTCGAAGTGGAAGCTGACCGCGGTGTCGTCGATCTCCTTTACGCTGTGGTGGTTCTCGGTCAGCCACTTCTTTATGGCCCCGCCCGCCTTCTCTGGTGTGGTGATCTCCATTTAAAACTCTCCTTTAGTGTTTTTTTGGGATTTGTGTCTTTTAATGTTACTACATATGCAACCCTTTGTCCAGCCTTAATAAGCGGTTTTAAGCCCACAAAATAGGGCCCGGGAAACGGTGCAAGAATGTGCCCCGGACCCCTCGATGCATGCCCCGGGCAGTCCCCTCTTAAAAGTCAAAAAGCGGCATCCCATTGCACGCCCCTTTAAGTTGCGCCCTTACCAAGGCCGAGCGAAAAACAGACACGGGGGTATGGGTCCATATAACCGGCCGATACGCCGCCCGGCCGGCCGCCCTCCCCCGTGTCTGAGCAATTACGACGAAAAGAGAAAACTACTCGTGGCCGGCGCCGCCTTCGAACTTAAGGTCCTGGCAGACCTCCGAGCACCTCGTGCAGTAATGGGTATGGTCGAGCTCATACTCCTTCCAGATGGGGCATGTCTCGCAGATGCACTCCTTCTCCCACTGGATCTTCTTGCTCGTCCCTATGAGGGGAAAGCAGTAGCCGACAGGATTGTCGCCCTCGACGTAAGTGGGACAGCCCGGGCACTTGCAGTTCTTCAATACGTATTCCTGCTTCTTACTGTACTCCACCTTCTCCATCGTCTCTATGCCGAACTTGTCTATCCTGTCGTACTTTCCCATCTCTGACCTCCGTTTTAATTTATTTGTTCCAGCCCGAAGCGATTGGTTTTGGCTTTATTAAAGGATATCAAAACTTTTTTCTCTGTCAAGGTGAAGGCTTGCCGTTCGCTGACTAACCAACATGGGGCAGGAGTCCTCCGACCCCCGCCTTTTGTCGCCTGAATCATGGACCTCAGGGGTCCTTTACATAGGCGTTCAACCTGAAAAAGAACCACCAGTTGAGGACCCAGAAGTAGGCGTAGAGGGCGGCGAAGCCCCAGAGGGGCTCAACGGGTTCTCTTGATGAAAAGCGCAAGGGGGTTGAAACCCCGACGAAGCCTCACAACGTTAAGTTGAGATGGTCGTTATAACGAACCCTGCCGGGTTACCAGATGATGGTATAGACATTGTATCCGATAAGCGCAAGGCCGGCCACAAGATTGATGCCTCTGCTTGATTGAGTCGGGTTTCGCATGAACAGGACATCGAGCCTGAAGGCCTCAAGAACCTTGTTGTTTATGAAGGTTGCCACTATCAAAACAATTCCGTATGCAATGCCTCCAAGGGTCAACGCGAATTCCAAGTTCCCCATCGCCAGACCTCCTCTATTCTTGCTACGCTGAGGCCTTGTCTTCAGGATTACACGTCTTTAAGCACAACCGAGGCCATAATCAGCGTAGGGCCTCGACTTCAAGGCCAAGGCGTGGCGTCGGGGGAAAAAACATGGGGGAGAAGGCTCCTCCCCCATGTCTCTCGGTCAGCCGCATTTGCTGCATGTTTCTGAGTCCGGCCCTGTCAGCAGTCCAACGGAGGTATTGCCCGGCCGTTACGGTCGGACTATTGCCCTCCGGCCCAGGCGCCCTTGGCCTTGTCCCACCAGGTGCCACCGCTGTTGCCGTAGTCATACCTCTCGGACCCCTTACGGGTGTAGTACCACCAGTTAAGGAAGAAGGCATAGAAGTAGTAGACTACGGCGCCCGCGAAAAACGTGGTGGCGCTGCCTGTCTTGGTTATGGCCATGCCGATGAGGCTGGTGAAGATGAACGGACCGAAGGCCGCCCAGGCGCCTGTCCAGCCAAGCATCTGCGCGCCCTTGGCAGGCGAATACGCAAACACTATCGGGTACTGGCGGAAGGTCGCGGCGTTGGCTACGCCCGTCATCAGGAATATCCAGAGCATTGTCCAGACGAACATCGGGAACTGGTCGAGCGATGTCGGCGCAAGGAGCCCGCCGAATATGAGTACCAGACAGCCGATGATCAGACCTAAAAAGCACCAGAACATGCCTCTGCTCCCGCCCCACTTGTCAAATACGGGGCCTGTGAGAGCGCGGGAGAGGCCGCCGATGAGCGGGCCGAAGAAGGCAAACTTCAATGGGTCGGGCGCGCCGTCAAAACCGCCGTAGATGACCTTTATCATCATCGGGAAGGCGGCCGCATAACCGGAGAACGAACCGAATGTTCCTATATAGGTTATCGTGCAGTTCCATGTGTGCGTGAGCGCCCTGTTCTTGGTGCTGAGGATTTCAAACTGCTTCTTGAAGCTTGTCCCATGGAGAGAGAGGCTCCTGAGGAATATGACGCAGAGGATGAAGGACAGGATGAGGAACGGGATATACCAGAACGCGGCGTTCTGCACCCAGATGTCCTTCTTGATCACCTTCTTGACGACTACGTCCGTAACCATGCCAGAGGCATCCCTCTTGAGGTCTAATTGCATGTTCTTGGTCGCGTCGGTCTCTTGAAAAACCACGTCCGTGACCACTCCTGAGGCGTCTTTCGTAATCGTTATGGCGCTGGCCAGTTCAGCCTTTTTAACCACGACGTCCGTGACCACTCCTGAGGCGTCCTTCGTGACCGCCACGTCCTTAAGAACGTCGATCTTCGTAAAGAGCTGCGGCGCACCATAAGCCCCGCCGATGAGAGAGAAGCTTATGATCCACGGGGTCACGAACTGGACAAGGCTGACCCCCATGTTGCCTATGCCTGCCTGGATGCCCATCGAGATTCCCTGAAGCCTCTTCGGGAAAAAGATGGACGTGGAAGGCATGTACGAGGAAAAGTCTCCTCCTCCCATGCCGCTTAAGAACCCGATTACCATGAACGTCCCCCACGTCGTGTTCAGGTCCTGCACCGCGAAGCCGAGCCAGACCATCGGTATGAGCTTTATGATGGTCGCTATGCTTACGACCGGCCTTGTCCCGAGGACGGGGATGAAGTAAGAATGTATCAACCTCAAAGTCCCGGACGCTAACCCCGGTATCGCGGCGAGCCAGAAGAGCTCCATGGTGGTGAACTTGAAGCCTATGTTGGGAAGCCTTACGACAACGGCGCTCATGACGAACCACGTGGCGAACGAAAATATCAGCGTGAACGTAGTTACGCCGCATGTGCGCCATGCAAGTGAACTGCCTGTCTCTCGCCAGAACTGTTCGTTTTCAGGCTCCCATTTGGTTATCTTCGACATTAAGGTTTTCTCCTTTTATCTTATTCGAATTATTGCTCAAAGGCGAAAAGCCGTCACAGGTAGAGTCGCAAAAGCGCAGTGGTCTGCGCAGTGTTCTACTAAGGGGGGCGGGCCAAAGCCCGCCCCCCCTTGCGGCATTACTTGTACTGAACGATGTTTTCCGTGGGGCCGCCTCTCCTGTACCACCTTACGACCTGATAGGGCCTGGTAAGGTACTTGTACGGGTTGAGGACTATGAAGTGCACGAGCCTTGAGAAGGGTATGAGAGCTATGAATATCAAGGCGTTGAAGATGTGCACCTTTGTTATGAGCGGAAGGTTCGCCACGTACGCCACGTTGGGGTTGAGCTTGAAGAGCGACCACATCCACGGAACCGCCGCCGCGGCGTACCAGTTGGAGCCCCACCTGTAGAGTATCGCGTTCCCGAGCCCCGTTACGACCTGTATGAGGAGGACTATGAGGATAAGGACGTCCCAGGAGGACGTCAGGCCCTTTACCCTCGTGTTCGTTATCCTCCTGTATATGAGGGCGAGGAGCCCGAAAAGCGCCAGGAAGGCGAGCGAGACTGCCGTAAGCTCGAGTATGTAGAGCCTTACGGGTACCGAGTTCCACCACAGGAAGCTCCTGGGTATGATGAGCCCGAGGATATGGCCCAGGAGGAGGATTATTATCCCGTAGTGCCACGGAAAGGAACCGAAGAAAAGCGTCTTGTTCTCTACGAACTGCGACGACTGCGAGGACCATGAGAACCTGTTGGTCCTGTACCGCCATATCGCGCCGACAACGCCGATAAAGACAAGGATATACGGCGCCGCCCCGAAAAGCAATTGATTTGCCATTTACCTAACCTCCTTCACGTCTTTGTCTACGACTCTATAGATGGCGTTAATGAGGTGGCTGTAGACGTTCGCCCTGTTTCTCTCGAAGTTCTTGTTCAACTTCTCGAGCGCCATTATGACAAAGCTCTCCCTGACGTCCTTCTTAAGGTCCTCTTCCTTTACCACGGAGAGGAACCTCAGGAGCACCGGGAGATGGTCGGGCAACTCGCCCAGGGCCACCTCGTCGAAAGGAAACTCGTTTTCCCTGTACATAGCCTTGAGAGAGGCCAGATAGTTGGACCTCTTGAAGCCGTCATAGAGATAATGCCCGAGGTCGAGGGTGTATTCGCTCGTGAGCTCGAAGGTGTAGGAGTATATCCCCTGGAGATCGTCAATGGTGAGTTTCTCCAGCTCACTACCGAAGTGCTTCATCTCCTGGAGAGCCTCGGGAGGATATTCGGCGTGTTCGGCGATGGCCTTTGTGCAGGCCTGCACCCTGAGCTTTATATCCTCCCTCGGAAACCCCAGAAGGTCGGCGAAGCTTTCGTAGAGACTTTTCTCCCTGACCGACATCATCGCTTAGAACTGCCTCCTTATCAACTCCATGGTCTTCGTGCCGAAGCCCACCGTGCCTCTCTTCTCGTACATGACCCTCGGGTCTACCGTTGTCTGGGTCTCGCGGTGCGTCTCCGGTATCACGAACCTCTCCTGGAAGGTGCCCAGGCTCACGAGGTTGTAGATATCCTCCGCGTCCTGAGCGCTCAGGCCCGCCTGCGCGAGAGCGGTCTTTACCTTGCTCTCGCCCACGTCGCCTATGCGTTTCTGGCGCCTGTAGAGCCTTACCGCCATCTGCTTCTTGAGGGACTCAAGAACGGCCTGCTCGTTGCCGGCGGAAAGGAGATTGGCGAGATACCTTATGGGGACCCTCATCTTATCTATCTCGTTGAAGAACTCGAAGGTCTCGGGATCAAAGGTGCCGCCCGTGTCCGCCTTGGCGTTGTGCAGTATCGGAGAGAGCGGAGGCACGTAGAAGTTCATGGGAACCGTCCTGTACTCCGGATGGTTCGGCAGCGCTATCCTCCACTTCTTGAACAGGTTGTAGGCTGGAGACTCCTGGGCCGCCACGATCCAGTTGTCGTCGAAGCCGGCCTTCTGGGCCTCGGCGATGGTCCTGGGGTCGTTGGGGTCGAGGATGATGTCCCTCATTGCCTCAACGAGCCGCTCGTCGCTGACCTTGGCGGTCTCCTCTATCCTGTCGGCGTCGTAGAAGAGCACCCCCACGAACCTGATCCTTCCCACGCAGGCGTGCGCGCACGCGTTGGCCTGTCCCGTCTCGGTCCTCGGGTAGCAGAATATGCACTTCTCCGATTTTCCGGTAGCCCAGTTGTAGTAGGGCTTCTTGTACGGACAGGCGCTCACGCAGAACCTCCATGCGCGGCATACCTCCTGGTCTATGAGGACTATGCCGTCCTCGCCCCTCTTGTAGATGGCGCCCGAGGGACAGGACGCAACGCAGCCAGGGTTGAGGCAGTGGTTGCATATCCTCGGGACGTAGAAAAAGAAGAGCTTGTGGAACTTCGTGAGGAGCTCCTTTTGCGACTCACTCAGGCCCTTAAGATTCGGGTCGTTTGCCGCGTAAAGGGGAGAACCTCCCATGTCGTCGTCCCAGTTGGGACCCAGGACCGTCTTCTCCATGAATTCCCCCGTTATGAGGGACCTGGGGCGCGCAACCGGCTGGTCGTCGCCAGCCGGCGCGTTGAAGAGGTTCTGGTAGTCGAAGGTGAACGGCTCATAGTAGTCGTCTATCGTGGGCAGGTTCGGCTGAAAGAAGATGTTGGCAAGGGACCTGATCTTGCCGGGCCCCTTCAACAGTTTCAGCCTCAAGTTCCCGCCCGAGACCTCCCAGCCGCCGCGGTACCTGTCCTGGTCTTCCCATGTGAGAGGGTACCCGGTGCCCGGCTTGGTCCCCACGTTGTTCCACCACATGTACTCGGCGCCCCTCCTTGTGGTCCACACGTTCTTGCAGGAGACACTGCAGGTGTGGCAGCCGATACACTTGTCTAAATGGAAACTCATTGAAAGCTGTGCTCTTATATCCATTACCACTTCACCTCCTGGTTTCTCATTTTTCTGACGAAGACGGTCGTGTCCCTGATGATGGGTATGGGACCCCACGAGTTGAAGCCGTAGCTGAACTGACCGTATCCGCCGGTCATTAGCGTGGGTTTCAGACGCTGACGGGTGAGGCTGTTATGGAAGCCTCCGCGGATCTTGTTCCTCTGCTCCGCCTTCGGGACGTTGACCGTCCTCTCCTGAGAGTGGTAGGCGAAGGCCGTGCCCGCTGGTATCCTGGCGCTTACGACGGCGCGGCACACGAAGATGCCGTTGTCGTTGTACGCCTCTACCCAGTCGTTGTCCTTGATCCCAACGCTCTCGGCCTCGCGGTCGTTTATCCAGATGGAGTTGCCGCCTCTCGAGAGAGTGAGCATCCGGAGGTTGTCGTAGTGGGTGGAGTGTATCTGCCACTTCCCGTGCGGTGTGATGTAGTTGAGCTGAAGGGCGTCTGTCTTGTCGCTCTTCTGAAGCTCGTTCATCTTCGCAGGGTTCAGTTTGTACTTGTGCACGCAGAGCCCTTCACCGAAGGCGAGGTGTATGGGGTGGTCCAGGTAGAAGTGCTGGCGCCCTGTAAGCGTCCTCCAGGGTATCCTGTGCTCTAACTGGAGCGTCCATCCCGTGTAGGACCTGCCCCTGCGCACGTCTCCACTCCAGAGCGGACTGGTAAGAGTCCTTCTCGGCTGGGCCGCTATGTCGTCATAGCTCATGGTGACGTTGCGCTCGGGTCCGGCGAGCTCCTCCGCAAGGCCTCGGGAGTCGGTGATCTCTATCTCGTCTCCGTAGATCTCCTTTGCGGACTCTCTCGCCTCGCGGTACATCTCGCCGTGGAGCCCGGTGTGGTGCTCCTCTTCGAGCCACTGCCTGTAGCAGACCTCGCCGTTGGTGAGGCCGGAGAAGCCCATGACCACGTTGCAGGCCTCCTTGGCCGTCTCGAGGGAGATGAACTTCTGGCCGTTCAGTTCCGTCTTCCTGGTGTGGGGAGCGTTCAAGTAGTTCTCGTAGAGCTCCTTACCGTCGATCATGATGCCGTGGAAGCCGTACTTCGTGGCCTGAAGCGGGCCGAGGGAGGAGTACCTTCCGTGGTGGTTGGCGTAGTCCCTCTCGACCACCGTGAGCCCCGGCATGGTCTTGCCCGGTATGGCCTCGCACTGGCCCTTCTTCCAGTCCTGGACGCCCTTCAGGGCAGGCTGGGCTATCTCGCCGGGAGTGTCGTGTCCGAGCGGGGTTGCAACCACGTCCTTGACGGGTTTCGGGAAGTGCTTCTTCGCGAGACCCTCGAACTTCTCGGCAAGGAACTTGAATGCGTCCCAGTCGCTCTTGGACTCCCAGTTCGGCCTTACGGCCGCGCCCATGGGGTGGATGAAGGAATGGAGGTCCGTGGTGTTGATGTCCTCCTTCTCGTACCAGTGGGCCGCGGGCAGAACTATGTCGCAGTACGTGGGAGTGGTGTTCATGCGCATGTTCAGGTCCACCAGGAGGTCGAGCTTCCCGAGGGGACTCTCCCTGTACTTTATCTCCTTAAGATACGGTTTCGCGACCTCTTCGGCTATGGTGTTGTGGTGCGTGCCCAGGAGGTACTTGAAGAAGTACTCCTGGCCGCGGGCGCTCGATCCGAGGGCGTTGCCCCTCCAGATCATCCATACCCTGGGCCAGTTCTCCGGGGCGTCCGGGTCGTTTACGGCGAAGTCGAGGGCGCCGGACTTCAACTGCTTGACCACGTAGTCCACTATCTCCGCGTTGTTGGTTGCGCCGTTTCTCTGCGCCTCCTCGGCGATGGCCAGGCTGGACTTGGTGAACTGCGGGTACCAGGGCAGCCACCCCATCCTTACGGCCCTCACGTTGTAGTCCGCGCAGTGCTGGTACTCGAGAGCGCTCTTGTCCGGGACGTTGTGGTAGTCCGTTATGGCGGAGTCGTACTTCCACTGCTGGGTGTGGATGTACCAGAGGCTCGGGGTGTTCATGAGCCTCGGGGGCCTTATCCAGTCGATGCCCAGGGAGACCTGCCCCCAGGAATCAAAGGGATGGAGCCTTTCCTGGCCCACGTAGTGGTTCATGCCTCCGCCGTTACGACCCTCGCAGCCGCAGAGCATCAACGCGTTGATGAAGGCCCTGTAGATGAGGTTGGCGTGGTACCAGTGGTTGATGGAGGCGCCGCATATGACCATGGAGCGGCCCATCGTGTTCTCGGCGTTCTGGGCGAACTCGCGGCCCATCTGTATCACGGTGTCGCGCCCTATCCCGGTGTACTTCTCCTGCCACGCGGGGCTGTGGGCCCTGTCGTCGTCGTAGTTCTTGGAGTAGTCGCCCGAGAGCCCGGGGCGCGCCACACCTACGTTGGCGATGTTCAAGTCGAAGACCGTCGTTACGGCCACCCTTCCCTCCGTGGTCTGCACGTACTTCACGGGGACCTGCCTCTTGTACTTCTCGGGCTTGTCGAGCTCGTAGAAGACGACCTCGAGGGCATCGTCCTTTATCTCGAGGAGACTCAGGGCCGGGTCTATCCTGTCGCCGGTCTTGCCGTCCTTCAAGAGGGTGTTCCACTTTCCGTGGCTCTCCTCTTTCTGCGGGTACCTGTAGCCCATGCCGCCGAATGTTACGCGGGCCTTGTTGGTCTTCGTGTCCCACATGGCGAACTTCCACTCGGGGTTGTCGGTGTCGGCGTAGTCTGCGAGGTCGCAGGCCCTGAGGAAGCGGCCCATCTCGTAGCCGTCCTTGCCCTTTTCGAGCTTCACGAGCTGCGGAAGGTCGGTGTAGTTTTTCGTGTAGTTTACGAAGTACGGCACCTTGCGGTCGACGAAGAACTCCTTCAGGATGACGTGGTTAATGGCCATCCACAGGGCCCCGTCGGAACCGGTCTTTACCGGCACCCACAGGTCCGCGTACTTCGAAACCTGCGAGTAGTCGGGCGAAAGGACGACCATCTTGCCGCCGCCGTAACGGAACTCGCTTATGAAGTGACAGTCGGCGGTCCTTGTCATGTTGAGGCACGCGCCCATGACCACCGTGTAGCCGGAGTGGTACCAGTCCGCGCTCTCGCAGACGTCGGTCTGCTCGCCCCATACCTCCGGGGATGCCGGCGGGAGGTCGGTGTAGTAGTCGTAGAAGCTCATGCTCACCCCGCCCATGAGCTGGTGGTAGCGGGCGCCCGCGGCGTAGCTTATCATGCTCATCGCAGGGATGGGCGAGAAGCTTATGACCCTGTCCGGACCGTACTTCTTTATCGTGTGGATCTGAGCGGCGGTGATGATCTCCGCGGCCGTGTCCCAGTCGAACCTCCTGAAGCCGCCCTTGCCCCTCGACCACTTTATCTTCTTGTGGAGCTCGGCGTTGTCCACGATCGACTTCCAGGCGTCCACGGGGTCCGCGTGCTTGCTCCGCGCCTCCTTCCAGGCGTCAAGGAGGATGCCGCGGCAGTAAGGGTACTTTACCCTCACCGGGCTGTATACGTACCATGAGGCGGATATGCCCCTCTGGCAGCCCCTCGGCTCATAAGGCGGGAGAGACTGGTCGAGCTTGGGGTAGTCAACGGCCTGAAGCTCCCAGGTCACGACCCCGTCCTTCACGTAAACCATCCAGGAGCAGCCGCCCGTGCAGTTGTTGCCGTGGGTGCTCCTCACGGTCTTGTCGTACTGCCAGCGGTTCCTGTAAAACTCCTCCCACCCTCTCTTGGTGGGATTGACTTCGTCCTGTATCCAACGTGTTGCCATTTACCGTCCTCCTTTCCCTCCGTAATTTCTCCATAAGGCGTCGTGGGCCGTTCCCTTGACCCTGTTCCTGTACCTGCCGCTCCATATTATGTTGAATACGATAAGTATTCCTATGAAGCCGCCGATACCCACGATGGTGAAAGTGCCTGTTGGAACCGGCACAACTTCACCCTTGCAGGTCTGCTCGAAAAAGGCCCTCAGGTTCGCAGCCTCCTCGTCAGTTACAGGCCTGTTGGAGAATACGGGACCCATTACCGGGGTTCCAGGGTTATTGATCCATACAGCGTTGATTAAGGGATTCTTCGAAGGGTCCGCGTACGCCATGGTAAGGTCGGGACCAAGACATCCGCCGCCGAGCGCGCCCACACTTGCGTTGTGGCAGCTCATGCACGGAGGCCCTCCGTTTGTAAACCTCTTCTGACCCGTGTACAGCATCTGGCCGGTCAGGTAATCGCCCGGCTCCGCATCGGCCGCCACTTCCTGATGCGCCGCCTCCATCGCCATATCCTGCATATCCTGCGGCTGCGCCGCCTGCTGCTGGGCCTGCGCCTCCTCAGCCGCGGCGTGGGACAATGGAAGCATCCCGGCGACCAGGACCAGCGCAAGAGCCACCAAGAGACCCCTGCCTAAGAACTTCCTGATATTGTCTAAGACCATCCCTACACCTCCTTTACCTGCTGCTTTTTATTTATACGGCTGTTTGTGGATATCGTGAACCCGTCCATGCGCGTGGTCGTCTGCCGGTGTGACCGCGACCGTCGGTTGAGCTTTGCTGATTTGGTTTTCAGCGCGGCATGGAAAGGACTATAAAAGTGATGGTATTGCCATGAGGTCGTCCCTTGCGAGGTTGAGTTTGCGCTTCGGCCTTTCCAGGCCGGGTTTATGGGCCAACTCGGACCTCCTTCTCAGATGAGGAGAACTCGGTTTGGCGGTGATGCACCTCATCTCGAAGTCGAGGACGAACTCCTTTTTGAGCTTGTTGTAGTAGGCGAGTAACTCTCTGTATACGGCGGGTTGAACTGGTTTATAGGGACAGGGAAATGAACCGAGAACTTTTGAGAAAAGTCCGAGGGCGCCGGTTGACTTCTTTTTCCGGCTTCTGTACGGCTGTTTCATCGTAAGCCCCCCTCCCATTGCAAGCCTGCCTTCGGCTTGACTGGTGTATAAATTCAAGACGGTCACCGGCTCGTCGTTGCGGCCAGTGTCCCTGGCGCGGACGAGACACACGGCTGTTACCGACAGGACGCGCCGGCATATTCTTTTTATCTCTTTTTTTATCCCGCGGCTCACCGGGCTATGTCCTTTATGGGCCTGTTCATAAACACACCTTTGCTGGCGTAGCTGAAGGCCGTAGTCCGTAAAAGACTTCCCACGCAACTGTGGCTGAAACGCAAGAACTTCTGTCAGGGGTTACCAGAGGTAGCCGTAAAATACCAGATTCACAGAATGCTGTCCAGTATTTTTTTTAAAAAATTTTTCCGGACCGAATCTTACTTGAATTTTTTAAAGGATGCCCACGATTATAATACAAAGGGCATCTCTTGTCTACGTTAAAATTCGCCACCCCGGACCGCGCCCTGCGGCTGCTCCGCGGGGGTAATCCGCCCCCGCCCGGATGCCAGCCCGGCTTGTAGCCGGGCGGGCATCCCTTATCCGCGGCAGGTGCGCCCCTGTGGGCGTTGCCGCGGGGAGGTCCCCCTTAAAGCAGAGTTACAGCCGCGGTCAATGCCCTCCAGCGGCCTCGCGCTCGAGCTCACGGTCCACAGAGGAGACGTGGTACTCCTCGGCGAACCCGCCGTGGGGCTCCCTGAGGTAGATCAGGCAGAAGACGAAGCTGAAGAAGGCTCCCGCGGATATGATGTAGAAGAACTGGTTTGGCTCCACGAAGGTCAGGACCGTGAGGTAAAAGACGGCCCCCACGTTGCCGTAGGCGCCGGCCATTCCGGAGATCTGACCGGTTATACGCCTCTTTATCATCGGTATTATGGCGAAGGTGGCCCCCTCGGCGCCCTGGACGAACATGGAGCAGGCTATGGTGAGTGCGGTGGCGAGCACTACGGGCCATGCGGAGTTTATGAGGGCCATGCCGAAGAACCCGGCGGCTATGCCGAACATGTAGATGAGCATGATGAGCTTCCTGCTCTTCATCCTGTCGGAGAGGAACCCTCCGAGGGGCCTGGCGAAGAGGTTCACGAAGGCGAAGGACGACGCGATGAGGCCCGCGGAGGTTGGCGAGAGCGAGAAGATCCCCTCGAAGAAGGCCGGGAGCATGGATACGACGGCGAGCTCGGCCCCGAAGTTGGCGAAATAAGTGGTATTGAGGGCGGCCACCTGGTTGAAGTTGTACCTGTCGTCTTCGGGCACGCCCTTCTTGAGTATCGGGAGGTTGACCATGAATACCTGGGAGATCTGGAATATGACCACGGCGGCTATTACCAGGTAGGCTATCGTCGCCCCCGTTGACCCGATGAAGCCGAGGGTGGTTATCCTCCATACGAGTATGGAGAGTATGCCCACCATGGGCACCGTATATAAGGCGAGCTTTACCATGTCGAGGTAGGAGCTCACCTCCATGGCCACCACCCTCCTGGGCCTCGTGTGCACCGCTCCGGGGGGGCCGTCGGTTATGGCGAACCAGTAGAAGATGCCGTAGAGGAGCATGATTACGCCGCTCGTTGCTATGGAGTAGCGCCATCCGTTTGCGCCACCGAAAAAGGTAAGGGCCAGGGTGGGGATGGTCATGGCGGCGCCGGCCGAACCGAAGTTGCCCCAGCCTGCGTAAAAACCCTCTGCGAAGCCTATGTCCCTGGGCTTGAACCAGAGGGCCGTCATGTGGATGCCGACGACGAAGCTCGCGCCCACCGAGCTCAATAAGAGACGGCCTACGATGAGCTGGGTGAAGGTGTTGCCGAAGGCGAAGAGGAAGCACGGGAAGGCGCAAAGGACCATGAGAATAGAAAAGACTCTCCTCGGGCCCCACTTGTCCTGGGCCATGCCCACGAGGAGACGCGCTGGGATGGTAAGGGCGACGTTGCAGATGGCCAGCACCTTCAGTTCCTTCGCCATAAGCCACCCCGTCTCCTTTATCATGGTGGTGGCCAGGGGGGCCATGTTGAACCAGACGTAGAAGCTTATGAAGAACGCTATCCATGTAAGGTGGAGCGCCTTTATCTCCTTGTTCTTGTATTTGAAAAGGTCTGATACGTGCATATTGCGGTTTACCTCCTGTTAGCGGTCATCACTTGTGGAACACCATCACGGGGCACTGGACGTGACGTACGAGGTAGGCGCTCACGCTCCCCAGGACCATCTTCTCTATGGCC
>DATEAM010000084.1:0-10247 GCA_035288385.1 Thermodesulfobacteriota bacterium | reverse complement strand
AAAGGGCCCGCGGCCCTTTACGCCCATCAGTGTGTGCAACCCCTTACCCCCCCTTTCCACCTCGCCCTCCCTTCAGTGTCCCGACTCGCCCGCACCGACGCCGCTTGTCAAAAAACACTTGCAAATCAAAGCCTTTTGTGGTAGTTATTGCCGTCACTGTTGTTTTCCCATCATGAAACTCTTCTTTCAGGTCATATCCATCATTGTCAAGCACATCATTGTCAAACACATCATTGTCAAACACTTGAATCCAACCTCTCAAGAAGGTCCTGTCGAAGATTAGCGTATAGGGAAGAACTGGTTTCCTCATCAAGAGACCAGCTTCGGACGTCTTTAGAGCGATTAAGCCGCTACTAAGGAGGAAGTGGTATATGAAAAGGCGCTCGGGTGTCGTGGATTCCATGAAAGAGGCGGTCCTTGAGGTCAAATCGGACGTCGACCCGATAAGACCATCCAGGCTGTTCCTGAAAATCCTAATCGTAATAGCCGTGGCCGAGTTCATCGTGATGGTCATCCTCTGGAAGCTGAACCTCACGGAGGGTCCCTTCGAGTTCCTTGTGGACTCGCTCCTCCTCTCGGTCCTGAGCGCGCCCTTTCTGTACCTCTGGGTCGTGAGGGCCGTCTCGGGAAAACTGAAGAGAGCGGCTGAGATCGAGCAGACGGCGCTGAAAAAGGAGCTTGCCGAGAAGGCCCTCACCGAGAAGCTCGCCATGAAACAGCACACCGAGAACATCGTAAACAACGTGCCCTCAAGCATAATGCTCGTCTCAAAGGAGATGCGCGTTATCTCCGCAAACCCTTCCTTTTCCGGGATGTTTAATAATGAAGACGTTGTGGGTAAACCGATAGGCGAGCTCCTTTCCCTCCACCCCCTCGGGGAGGCCGTATCCGAGGTCTTTTCGTCCGGAAAATCCTGCCATGACATGAACTTCGACATGGAGACCCCGTCGGGGACAAAAAACCTTGAGGCCCAGGTCATTGAGATACGCTCCTCAGAGGCGGACTCGGAAAGACAGGCCCTTGTCGTAATCGACGACGTAACGGAGCGGAAGGCGGCGGAAAAGACCATTTACAGGATGGCCTATTACGACAACCTTACGGGGCTTGCCAACAGGCGCCTGCTCATCGACCGCCTGAACCACGCCCTCGGCAACGCCCGCAGGCAAGGGTTCTACGCGGCCGTGATGTTCATCGACCTGGACCGCTTCAAGTTCATAAACGACACCATGGGCCACGACATCGGAGACGAGCTCCTTAAGAAGGTGGCGGGAAGGCTGACGAGCTGCGTGCGCCCGAGCGACACCGTCGCGCGAAACGACGAAGAGCTCGCGGACACGGTTGCACGCCTCGGAGGAGACGAGTTCATACTCCTCTTTACCGACATATCCAGGACGGAGGACCTGACCAGGATATCCAAGAGGGTCCTCTCAACGCTCGACAGGCCGATCAGATTGCGCGGCCATGAGATATTCGTAACGGCGAGCATGGGGATAAGCGTATACCCCTATGACGGCAAGGACGCCCAGGAGCTGCTTAAAAAGGCCGACCTCGCCATGTACCGGGCAAAGGAGGAAGGCAGGAACAACTGCCAGTTCTACTACCCGGACCTTGAGAACGTGAGCAGGAACTGGCTCAAACTGGAAAACAAGCTCCGTAAGGCTATAAAAAACGAGGAGTTCGTGCTCCACTACCAGCCACAGATTGACATCCGCACGGGCGAGATAACGGGCGTCGAGGCGCTCGTTAGATGGCAGGACCCTGAAACGGAACTCATACCGCCGGGCAGGTTCATATCCGTTGCCGAGGAATCGGGGCTGATAGTGCCCATAAGCGAGTGGGTGCTTCGTACGGCCTGCGCAATGGGCAGGGCCCGGCAGGAAAGGGGCGCAAACCCCGCCAGGATGTCGGTGAACATCTCCATACGCCAGTTCAAGGAAAAGGGCTTCGTGGATACGGTTAAGAGGGCCCTCGAAGAGACGGGGTTCCCGGCGGAGAACCTCGATCTGGAACTTACCGAGAGCATCATAATGAAGGACACGGAGGCCGCAATAGAGATATTACGAACTCTAAAAGACCTGGGCCTGGGTCTCGTGATAGACGACTTCGGCACGGGGTTCTCCTCGCTCTCCTACCTCAAGTCCATGCCCATAGACACGATCAAGGTAGACCGCTCCTTTATCCGCGACATAACCGTCGACCCGAACGACGCCGCCATAACGATCGCGATAGTCAGGATGGCCCACAGCCTGGGTATCGAGGTAATAGCCGAGGGGGTTGAGACCATGGGGCAGCTCAAGTTCCTGAAGAAGATAGAGTGCGACAAGTTCCAGGGCTTCCTGGTGCTGAAACCGGTTCCCATGAACGAGTTCGAGGAGTTTCTCAAGACCTGGAAAGGACTTTACGGGGCTCGCGTTCCCTCGGAGTCCGGGGCTTAGCGACAGACTCCCCGGGGTCGTTTTTATCCGGCGTTGAAGGGCCCTGCGCCCGATAATACCTGACAAGCGGGTTTATAAAGCCCCCTGCCACCTCCTACTCCCCCCTTATATACCGGGGCACGCCGTAGATGGTGGCCTTCCTTCTAAGCTCTTCCCTCTCCTCCTTTAACTCCTCGAGCCTTTTTCCCTCGGCGACGATATCTTTTTTATTCCTATCGTAGGTCTCGATCTCCTTGGTCCCGAAGACCTGGCCGAAGCGACGACCGGCCTCGTAGACCTCGTTATACTGCTTCTTTACGGCTATCCCGGCCTCGAGGGAGTTTATCTCCTCGTTAAGCTTGTTGAAGGTCTCCTTCCACCACTCGAGGGTATTGTCACCGTAGAGCTCGGCCATCTCCTCCTCTGGAACTACCCTCTCCTCGACACCAGGGGCCTCCTTGGGGCGCGGCTCTGTCTTGTAAGTCTTTACATTGGTCCTGAACTCCCCGGGGACGTTGTCCATGTCGTCGGTTATGTGGACGACCCCATCGGCGTCGGTCCATTTGTAGAAATCCGCCAGCGCCACTTGGGCGTTAAAAAAAAGGGCGGCAAAGACCAGGGCAAAAAACATTCTTCTCATCTCTAAACCCCTTGAGGACTTTCTAAAAAGTATACTTTAGCGCCCGCCAATAGTCAAACCGGGGGAAAACTTTTTGAAAAAAGTTTTCCCCCTGCCCCCTTTCAAAAACTTTTGGCTTTTCCTGCTGCGAGAGTTTCGTGCCGGGCATAACTAAAAGTTTTTGAGGGGAGTCTGAGGGGAACTTTTTACAAAAAGTTCCCCTCAGTGCCGCAGGCCGTAGGTGGTTACTTCGAGCCTCTTGCCGTCTGTCCTTACCTCGACGGCGCCGTTGATGTCGGTCCTCAAAACCCGAGCGCCGACATTATTGTAATTCTCGAGGCTCTCCGCGTGGGGAAAGCCGAAGGAGTTGCCCCTGCCCACGGATATGACGACGAGCTCCGGGTCCACGCCCTCTAAAAACCCCGAAGAGGAGGAGCGTCTGCTCCCGTGGTGGGGGGACTTCATGACCGTGGAAGAAGGGATATCGCTTGATATCATCTCTTCAGCCTCGGGGCCTATGTCGCCGGTAAAGAGAAAGCTCCTCTCGCCGTATGCAAGCCTCAATACGAGGGACATGTTGTTCACGTCGAAGCCGTAATCCCGGGCCGGGTGAAGCGCCTCGACGGTCACGCCGTTTATACGGACCTCCTCCGTTCCGGCCCCAACAACCCTTACCGGTATCTCCTTCCTCCTCAATATCTCCCCGAGCCCGCCGAGTTCCCCGGCCCCCCCGCCTCCCCCTCCCCTGTAGCCGTTCCACCAGAACTCGCCCACGCAAAAATTCCCGGCTATGAACTTAAGGCCCTCCATGTGGTCACGCTGCGCGTGGCTCAGGACCATGTAGTCTATCTTTTTTATCTTCTTGTACCAGAGAAGTGGCGCTATTATCCTTTCGCCCGTGTCGAAGTCAGAGTAAAGGCCCCCTCCGTCTATGAGCATGGTCCCTCCGCCGGGGAATTCCACGAGTGCCGAGTCCCCCTGCCCCACGCTTATGAAGGTCACCTTGAGCTCGTCTCTAAACCTCTTCTCCATCGCCCACCAGCCCTGGTCGAGGAGAATCAGGATGACGAGGGCAGGAGTCAGGAACCTGTATATCCATACCTTCTTTATATTGGCAGCCGAGATTACAAGGGCGTAGTATAAAAAAATCTCAAAGAATGTCGGCCTCGATACCCAAACCGATGAAAAGGGGGCCTCCGAGAAAAACCTCACTACCAGCACCATGATCCCCGCGAGAAAATCCGCCAGGTGAAAAAGCGCGGATGAAAGCCCCTCCAGGAGCGGCGTTAGCGCCGTGGATACGAGGAGGAGCGGAACGAGTAAACCCGTAAGGGGCACAACTATGACGTTCGCGAGAAGGCCCACGGTGGAGACCATGTGGAAGTGGTAGGCTATTATGGGGGAAACCCCGAGGCTCGCGGCAAGGGTAACGAAAAATACGGAGACGGGCCAGCGCTTGAACCTCCTGATCCACCGGTTCTCAAAGGCCTTTACCAGCGGGTCTCCCTCGCTTCTCTCTATAAACCCGTTGAACCGGGGCAGGAGATATACGATGAAGAAGACGGCTGTAAAGGTGAGCTGGAAGGAGACCTCCCAGACGGCCTGGGGCTCCATTACCAGTATGGCGAAGGCCGCCAGCGCGAGGGTGTTTATGAAGTCCCTGCCCCTGTTTATGAGCATGGCGAGGACGAAGGCGAAGGCCATGACGACGGCCCTCTGCGTGGAGAGCGGAAAGCCCGCCAAAGCCCCGTAGAAGCCTACGGGGACGAGGGCGAGGGCGAGGGCTGTCTTTTTTACGTTGACGGCGAGGGTCAGGTAAGAGGACCTCTTCAGGAGGAAGAGGAAGAGGGCGTATGAAAAGAAGGCCGCCATGCCCACGTGTAGCCCGGAGATGGCGAGGACGTGGGAGGCGCCCGTTTTCCTGAAGGCCTCGGTCACCTCCTGGTCTATCCCCGACCTCTCGCCCGTTATGAGGGCCTTTATGACCCCGGCGTTAACGAGCCCCTCCCGCTCTATGAAGCCTGTTATGGACCTTCTCGCCCTTTCGGTAAATCTGGCGGGGGGGGCCTGGCCCGCCAGCCCACGCCCCCCGGCCTCCCCCTCACCGAGCCTTACGACAAAGGCCGAGTCCTTTACAAATCCCGTTGTGAAGATGCCGTCGAGGTTCAAACGTCCCGTGTAGTCGAACTCCCCGGGGTTGCCGAAGTTGCGGGGCTCGCGAAGATAGGCGATAAACCGTATTGCGTCACCTTGGCTGAGCTCCCCGGCATCTCCCTCCACGGTGAGCCTTATCTTCCCGACCGTATCCCTCCATTCGCCCTCATGAAAGATCTTTTGGGCCTCTACGTTGAACCGCGTCCTCCCCTCCCTGGTCTCGGGCCTCGTGAGTACACTACCCACCACGTCCGAGGGGACTCGAAAGCCCGCGGGGTTTTCCATAAAACCCTTTACGTGCTCCGGAGGAAGCAAGGGGCTTAATCGGGGGATTATAAAGAGGGCGCCGAGGGAAAAAAAGACGGGCACGAGGAGAGCGCCCCTGAACCCGAAACCCCTCATCCAGCATAAAACCGTCGCCGCGATGGAGGCGGCAAGGAGAAAAGAGACCACTCCCCAGGAAAGAGCGAGCCTCTCCGAGACGACTATTCCGACGAGAAAGGATAAGAGGGGGGTTACAAGAGGCCGCATGGGTTTCCCGGGTGTTTTCTTGCCCCTGCTTTACGGTCCATTGACGGTCTTAAAAAACACGGGGTCTGAGAATTTTAATATAAAAGAAGGGGGATTGAAAGCATTACCGTCAGGAAAAGGCCTCGGTTAGGCCGCTGAGCTCGTCGAGGGTAAAAACAGGGCCTTCCTGGCAGGCGTAGAGGTGGTTTATCTGGCAGTGCCCGCACTTTCCGAGGCCGCACTTCATCCGCCTCTCAAGGGAGAGATAGACCCGTCCGGCGGGCACGGGGATGTCCTTCATGGCGAATATGACGAACCTGTACATGACCGGGGGCCCGGTTATGACCACGGCCGTGTTCGGCGGGTCTGATATTGCCCCGGGTACGAGGGTGGTGACCACGCCCACGCCGCCCTTCCAGCCTGGCGTCGGGGAATCAACGGTAAGCCTTACGTCAAGGCCCTTTTTTTCCCATTCGGGCATCTCGTCCTTGAAGAGTATCTCTTCCGGGGTCTTCGAGCCGTAGAGGAGCGTTAGCCTTCCGAAGGACTTTCTCCTCTCGAGGACCGTCTTTACAAGCGACCTCAAGGGGACCATCCCTATGCCTCCCGCTATGAAGATGACGTCGCTCCTCTCCATCTCCTCTACCGCGAAACCCCTGCCGAAAGGCCCGCGTACCCAGAGGGTGTCTCCGGCCTCGAGCCTGTGTATGGCGTTGGTGAGGTTGCCCACGGCCCTTATGCACAGATCGAGACTCCCTTCGCCGCCCCATGGGGAAGCTACGGAGAAAGGGGCCTCTCCGTAGCCGGGAAGCCCCGCCATGAAAAACTGCCCGGGGCCGTAAGCGGCCACACCCCCCCCACCACCCCCACCCAGGGGGAGCCTCAGCCTGAAAAGCCTCTCCCTTGCCGTAAGAGGGACCACCTCCTCCACCGTCGAGGCCACGGGCAGGTAAGGAGACCCCTCAGGGGTCTTTTTCCTGATCTTTCCCGTCATCGCTCTTTTTCCGGGCCCTTTCATCGTACTCTTTTATGAGCCGGTTCGTGACCTTCGAGATGTTTATCTCCACGAGACAGGTCCTCGAACACCTGCCGCAGCCCACGCAGAAAAGGGCGTCGAACCTCTCGGATAAATAGTTGAACTTCCTGTTGAACCTGTGCCTGAGCCTCTTGGCGCGCATGGACCTGAAGTTGTGCCCGCCGGCCACCTTCGCGAAGTCCTCGAGGGTGCAGCCGTCCCAGGTCCGAACCCTCTCTCCACCCTTCAAGTCCGAGGAGACCTCGTCTTTAACGTCGAAACAGTAGCACGTGGGGCATACGTGGTTGCAGGAGCCGCAGCCGTAGCAGATGCTCCCGATTTGATCCCACACGGGGCTCGAGTCGCTCTTTGAATAAACCTCAGGGAGCCTCTCCGGCGAGGCATTTATGCACGCCGTAAAGAGCCTTTCCTTCTCCTCCCTGAACCGTAGAAGCTCTCTTGTCTCCCCGGGGCTCGCCTCGCGGGTGGAGGTGTATTTTCTTAACAGGGCAGCGCCCTTCCTCGAACCCATCCTTGCGAGAAAACCCCCCTTTACTTCATGTAAAAAGAGGTCGAAGCCCTCTTCCACGGTCATCTTCCCGAGGCTACTGCAGAAGCAGAACGCATCGGGCAGGCACTCCGTGCCTATAACGACCGTCTGCTCGCGCCTCTTGAGGTAATTCGGGTCAGGCGTGCCGTAGGAGAAGACCCTGTCCATGAGCCCCATGGCGTGTATGTCGCAGGAGTGGAGCCCTATAAGGACCTGGGGGCGGGCCTCGAGGACCGGCTCGTGCGTCCCATCCTCGATATCGAGCTTCAGGAGAACCTCCCTCGGCGGGAAGAGGAACTCCTTTGCGCTCAGGTGCGTGGGCGTGGTGGAGAGCCTCAGCTCGTTAAAGGTATGTATCTCGCCGAAGGCGGGAAAGCCTTCCTTATCGATAGTGCCTATGACGCTGTAATCACGGAGAAGGGCCTCGACAAGGGCCTTGAAATTCTTTCTGGAGAGGAATAGGTATCTTTTCATTTTACGCAATTGAGATTATATCAGAGCCCCGTATGGGTGTCCATCATGGCGGCCGAAAGACCCAAGAAAACGCACGCTTATCTATTTCAATGAATCAGCGAAAAGAATACTTGACAAAATTAATAAGGTATATTAGATTTATTTATGTGTCCCTGAAAAATCGCCGTGAACCAGCATGGCCCGGCCGGTATGGCCTTTAATTACCGGCCCCTGTTTTTTAGAGAATGCGCGGGGCCCGCTAAAGGGCGGGGGTAGCCGGCGGGGGCGAAGGGGACGCAGGTGGCGACGGGGGCGCAGGGGGCGCATTGAGAAAAGGCGGCAAAGGGTCGCCGCGGAAATGGGGGGAATCCCCCCCGGGTTAAACATAAGGTAATACAGGGAGAATAAAGGAATTGAGGTTATCGACAAAAGGTCAGTACGCCGTGAGGGCGATGGTCAGTCTCGCCTGCCATCCGGGAGATAGTCCCGTCACTCTTAAGGACATCTCCGAGGACGAGGGCATATCTCTCTCCTACCTCGAGCAGCTCTTCGTGAAGCTCAGGAAGGGGCGCATAGTAAAGAGTGTTCGCGGCCCCGGTGGCGGCTACGTCCTCGCCAAGCCCTCCTCGGATATAAGCGTCGGCGAGGTCATCGCCGTCGTGGAGGAGCCCTTGAACCCGGTGGCGTGCCTTGACAAGGACTCCGAGTGCTCGAGGGCTCCGAGGTGCATAACCCAGGGCGTGTGGAAGGGTCTCGCCGAGAAGATATCAGAGTTCCTCAACTCCATATCCATAGAAGACTTGAGCAGGGATGTGAAGGCTGCCGAAGGAAATATCCAGAACAAGGGGCGCGCACTCTACACGGGCACGTCCGACTGAAAGGAGGCTTCAGTTGAAAAAGATATACTTCGACCATAACGCCACGACGCCTGTCCACGAAGAGGTGTTCGAGGCGATGCTGCCGTACCTGAAGGAGGAATGGGGGAACCCCTCGAGCATACACTGGGCCGCGAGGGCCCCGAGGAAGGCGGTGGATACGGCGAGAGAGAGGATAGCGGCTTTCCTCAACTGCACCCCCCTCGAGGTCATATTCACAAGCTCGGGCACCGAGAGCGACAACCACGCCATAAAGGGGCTCGTTAACGCGAAGAAGGGCAAGGGAAACCACATCATAACCACCAAGGTCGAACACCCGGCCGTGTTGAACACCTGCAAGCACCTCGCCAAGGAGGGCTACGAGGTGACGTACCTCGGCGTGGACTCAAAGGGGATGCTCGACATAGATGAGCTGAAGGACGGCGTCACGGACAGGACCATACTCATTACCGTAATGTACGCCAACAACGAAACAGGCGTGGTATTCCCCGTCGACGAGATAGCCGCCATAGCCAGGGAAAAGGGGATAGCCTTCCACACCGACGCGGTTCAGGCCGCGGGAAAGGTCCCCCTCGACATGCAGAAACTAAACGTGGACCTCCTGTCCATCTCCGGGCACAAGCTCTACGGGCCCAAGGGCATGGGGGCGCTGTTCGCAAGGAGGGGGGTACGGCTCGTACCCCTCATCCACGGAGGCCACCACGAGAGGAACAGGAGGGGCGGCACGGAGAACGTCGCCGGCATAGTGGGCCTCGGCAAGGCCTGCGAGATAGCCTCAAGGGACATGGAAAGGGAGATAGCCCAGCTCACCAGACTCAGGGACAGGCTCGAAAAGGGCCTCATCAAGAGGATTGAGCACGTCTACGTGAACGGGGACAGGGAAAACAGGCTCCCCAACACCACCAACATAAGCTTCGAGTTCGTCGAGGGCGAGTCTCTCCTTTTGAACCTCGACATGAAGGGCATCGCGGCCTCGAGCGGAAGTGCCTGCACCTCCGGGAGCCTCGAGCCCAGCCACGTCCTTATGGCCATGGGCATGAGCCACGAGCTCTCCCACGGCAGCGTGCGCTTCAGCCTCGGCCGGATAAACACCGAGGAGGACGTGGACTATCTAATCGAGGAGATGCCCCCCATAGTGGATAGGATGAGGAGCATGTCGCCCCTTTACGCGGGAGCGAAATAACGCCGGAGCGCGATGACACTATAGACCTTAAGGAAAAGCCGGAACACCCAAACAAGGAGAATATATGTACAGCGAAAAGGTCATGGACCACTTCACGAACCCGAGGAACGTCGGCGAGGTGGAAAACCCCGACGGGGAAGGCACCGTGGGGAACCCCGCGTGCGGGGACATAATGAAGCTCACCATAAAGGTCGAGGACGACAGGATTACGGACGTGAAGTTCAAGACCTTCGGCTGCGGGGCCGCCATAGCCACGAGCTCCATGGTCACCGAGCTCGTAAAGGGCAAGGGCCTCGAAGAGGCGGAGGGCATATCGAACCAGAGTGTGGCCGAGGCCCTGGACGGCCTGCCGCCCGTCAAGATGCACTGCTCCAACCTCGCCGCCGACGCCCTCCATGCGGCCATAGTGGACTACAAGAAGAAGCACGGCGAGAAGGCGGCCGGCTGATGGCCTTGATAAAAGAGCGGAAAACG
>DATEAM010000083.1:0-16580 GCA_035288385.1 Thermodesulfobacteriota bacterium | reverse complement strand
CGAGGATCAGCACCGGTGCGCTCAAACTCAGGGCGAGGCTCGATGTCATTGAAAGGGTCCTTGCGCTTACCGAGGAGAGGGCGAGGGGGACCACCCGCGAAGAATACGGGACGCTTTTAAACCGTTTTTATGAAGAGCTCGAAAAAAAGTGGCTCGAGGAGGCCGAAACCGGGCCCCCGATAGTCCTCGTAAACCCCGAAGACGCCGGGCTCCTTGACGGCAGGGGGATCGAGATAAAACCCGACCCCGGGGTAAGCATCGGAGTAGTCTTTACTTCGAGGGACGGCCGCAAGAGGTACGAGAACACCGTCTCCTCGAGGATAAGAAAGGCGCGAGGAGAGATGGTCATGGAAATTGACAGGCTCATCTTCGGCGGACCTCCTGACGGCTAAAAATGGACTTGAGTTATTTCAACGCAAGGATAAGGGGGCTTAAGGGAAGGCTCCTCGACAAAAAAGACTACGAGTCCTTTGTCGCAATCGAGACCCCTTTGGAGTACCTCGACCGCCTGAGGTCCACGCCTTACGGCCCCTACATAGAGACGGCCGAGGCCAGGACAAAGGACGTGGATGCGATAATCTCCGGGGCCTTGAAGCAGGACCTCGTCCGCACCTTTTCCTTTCTCTGGAAGATAGCCCCCGACGAGGCACGGCCCCTCGTTAAGACCCTCATATCCGTCTGGGAGGTATATAACCTCAAGGCGGTAATCCGGGGCATCGTGAAGGGCGTAAAGAGAGACGACATACGCGCCGTGCTTGTACCCGTAGGAGAGTTCGACTCCGCCGCGTTGAACGAGCTCCTCGCCTCGAAGGACGTGGGAGAGGTCATGCGTTTTCTCCAGACCTGGGGAAGCCCCTACGCCGTGCCGCTAAAAGAGGGCTACGCCGAGTTCGCCAGGCACCGTAACGTAATAGAGCTCGAACTGAGGCTCGACCACTTTGTCTTCGACATCCTCGTATCGAACCTCAGGGAAAAGTCCGTCGACACCTTGATAATAAGGGAGATGGTCGAGACGAGGATAGACGTCCAGAACATAATGACGCTCATGAAGATAGTCGGGGAGGGTTATACAAGGCAGGGCGCCGAGAGCTTTTTCATAGAGGGCGGGAAGAGGCTCCAAAGGGAGCTCTTCCTCGATCTCTCGGCCCTGAAGACGAGGGACGAGGTCATAGTGCGACTCCTCGAAGAGATAAGAGACGGCGAGATAACGGGAGCGCTCAAGGACGCTGACTACGAGCAGATAGGGCTCCTTGAAGAGCTCTTCAACGAGGCCGTGGAGAAAAGGCTCGCGAAGATCTCGATAGTCGAACCATTGAGCATTGCCCTTGCGGCGTCCTATGTGCACGCCAAGATAAGGGAGATAAAGAACCTGAGGATCCTTCTGAGGGCAAAGGTCTTCGGCATCCCGAGAGAGGAGCTCAGGAGGTTCTTGATCTTATAAAATACCGGGGGGAAACTTTCTGAAGAAAGGTCCCCCCCATGCCCCTCCAAAGACTTTAAGCTGGTCCCTGCAAGGGGCGCATTCGGTGATAAAAAATGGCTGGATTTCTCGTGATAACGGCCCCCGGAAAGTCCGCGGGCTTTATGAGCGCCGGCTTCGACTCAATGGAGGTGGACGCGAAGGAGGATATGAGCTCTCTCCTTGCAGACATCCAGGCCGAGGGCAGGTACGGGCTCGTGGCCGTTGAGGAGAGGTTTTTGAACAAGGTCTCGGAAAACGTGATGAAACGGATAAAGAAAAAGGGCCTGCCCATAATCATGCACATAAACGTGCCGGAGAGGTGGGAGGAGAAGTGGACAGGGGAGTCCCCTGTGGTGAGGCTCATAAGAAAGGCCATAGGCTACCAGATAAAGATAAAGAGATAGGTCAGCATGGTTGATATAAAGGGAAAGATATACGGGGTCTCCGGGCCCACCGTGGTGGTAAAGGGCCTCGACGGCGTAAAGATGCACACCGTGTGCCTCGTCGGAAAGGACGGGCTCATGGCCGAGGTAATAAGGATAAAGGACGACCTCGTGACGCTCCAGGTCTACGAGGACACGACGGGACTCCGTGTGGGAGAAGAGGTGGTGAGCCACGCAAAGCCACTTACGGCGCTCCTCGGTCCCGGGCTCCTTAAAGGCGTCTTCGACGGCATACAGAGGCCCCTTTACAAGATTAAAGAGGTGGGCGGGGATTTTATAGAGAAGGGGTTGAGGATACCAGCCCTTGATACGGCGCGTGTCTGGGACTTCTACGCGGACAAAAAACCGGGCGATGAGGTGGTTCCTGGCACGGTCCTCGGCACCGTTGCCGAGACGGAGAGGATAGTCCACAGGGTCATGGTCCCTCCGGGAAAGGGAGGCACCGTGAAGGAGATAAAAAAGGGCGCCGTCTCCGCCTCCGAGCCCCTGTGCGTGCTCACAGACGGCACCGAGATAAACCTCTACCAGGAGTGGCCCGTTCGTCTCCAGAGGCCCTTTGCGAAAAAACTCGCGCCCTCCACGCCCTTTGTAACGGGCCAGAGGGTCTTCGATACCCTCTTCCCGGTGGCCGAGGGCGGCACCGCAGTCGTACCCGGGGGGTTCGGCACGGGAAAGACGGTGGTAGAGCAGACCATCGCGAAGTTCTCGAGGAGCGACATAGTCATCTACGTGGGATGCGGCGAGAGGGGAAACGAGATGACGGAGATTCTTACCGATTTTCCGACGTTGAAGGACCCTGAGACGGGTCACCCCCTGAGCCTGAGGACCGTCATGGTCGTGAACACCTCGAACATGCCCGTGGCCGCGCGCGAGGCCTCCATATTCACTGGCATAACCATGGCCGAGTACTTCAGGGACATGGGCTACAACGTGGCGCTCCTTGCCGACTCCATCTCCCGTTGGGCCGAGGCCTTGAGGGAGATCTCCTCGCGCCTCGAGGAGATGCCCGGCGAAGAGGGCTTCCCCCCCTATATGGCCACACTCCTCGGAGGGTTTTACGAGAGGTCGGGCATGGTAAAATGCCTCGGCGACGACGGCAGGAAGGGCTCCGTTACGGTCATAAGCGCCGTATCCCCCCCTGGAGGTGACTTTTCCGAGCCAGTAACCCAGGCCTCCTTGAGGTTCGCAGGAGCCTTCTGGGCCCTCGACCCTCAGCTCGCCTACAGGAGGCACTTCCCCGCCGTAAACTGGCAGTTGAGCTTCAGCCTCTACTATACGGAGCTTACGGACTGGTTCGCGACCGAGGTCTCCCCGGAGATGATAAAGTTCAGGACGCGGCTCTTCCAGCTCCTGCAGCGCGAGATGGAGCTAAGGGAGATAGTCCAGATAATAGGCGTAGAGGCCCTCCAGGAATCGGACAGGCTCACCCTCGAGGTGGCTACCGTTGCCCGCGACGCCTTCCTGAAACAGAGCGTATTCAACGAGGCAGACGCCTTCAACATGTACGAAAAACAGTACTGGATGCTCAGAGCCATATTCGCCTTCCTCGACGCCGCTCACGTGGCGCTTAAAAGGGGGGTCTTCGTGGAGAAGATCGTCGAAAGCCCGCTCAGGATGAAACTCCTCGCCATGCAGAACGTCCCCAATGAAAAATTCCGCGAGGAGGCGGAAAGACTGATAGACGAGATAGAAATGGAGCTTACGGGGATGGAGCCGGGCTGATACTGAGGAAAACTTTTTGTAAAAAGTTTTCCTCAGGCTCCTTTCAAAAACTTTTGGCTATTCCCTCTTAAGGGGCTTCATACAGGGAATAGCCAAAAGTCTTTGGGAAGGGGGTCCGGGGGAAGACCTTTCTACAGAAAGGTCTTCCCCCGGAAAGGAAAAAAATGGACCTTATAACGAGAGAATACTGGACGATCTCCACCGTTGCCGGGCCCTTCGTATTCGCCGAGGGCCTCGGGGGGGCGAGTCTCGGCGAGATATGCGTCGTGAGGCTCCCCGACGGGGAGGAGAGGACCGGGGAGATACTGAAGTTCATGGGGGAACTCGCCTTCATACAGGTCCTCGAGGGCACCTCTGGTATAGACACCATGGGCGTGAGCGTCCTTCCCACCGGCAAAAGCGCCTCAGTAGGCCTCTCAATGGAGGTCTTCGGCAGGGTCTTCGACGGCCTGGGACGACCCATTGACGGGCTTGCAGAGATAATACCAGAGAGGTACATGGAGGTCGGGGGGCTTCCCATGAACCCGACGGCGCGCGAGAAGCCCGATTATTTCATACAGACGGGCATCTCGGCCATAGACGGGCTAAACACCCTCGTCAGGGGCCAAAAACTCCCCATCTTCTCCGGTGCGGGACTGCCCGCCAAGGAGCTTGCCATGCAGATAGTAAGGCAGGCCAGGGTCTCGGAAGAGGAGGGGTTCTGCGTGGTCCTCGGCGCCATGGGCATAACCTCGAGGGAGGCCTTCTTCTTCAGGAACTCCCTCGAGGAGACGGGCGCCATGGAGAGGACCGTGGCATACATAAACGAGGCGAGCGACCCTACGATAGAGAGGCTCTTTACCCCGAGGATAGCGCTGACCACGGCCGAGTACTTAGCCTTTGAAAAGGGCTACCACGTGATGGTGGTCCTGACCGACATGACCGCCTACTGCGAGGCCCTTCGCGAGATAGGCATAGCCAGAGAAGAGATACCCGGCAGGAGGAGCTTTCCCGGGTACATGTACACCGACCTTGCGGGCATATACGAGCGCGCCGGAAGGCTCAAGGGCCGCAAGGGCTCCATAACGATGATGCCCATACTCACCATGCCCGACGACGACATAACCCACCCCATACCCGACCTTACGGGGTACATAACCGAGGGGCAGATAGTGCTTAGCAGGACCTTGAAGCGCAAGAACATATACCCGCCCATAGACGCTCTTCCGTGCCTTTCGAGGCTTATGAACCTCGGCATCGGCAAGGGTAAGACGAGGGAGGGGCACAGGTCGGTGGCCGACCAGCTCTACTCGGCCTACGCCCACGGTATCGACGTGAGGCGCCTCGTCACCATAGTCGGCGAGGAGGGGCTTACGGAGCTCGACAAAAAGTATTTCAACTTCACAGAGGAGTTTGAGAACAGGTTCATCAGCCAGGGCGAGACGGACCGGAGCATACAAGAGACCCTCGACCTGGGCCTCGAACTCCTTAAGATGCTCCCCGAGAGAGGGCGCGTCACTACGAAGACCGGAGGCTCGGGTAAATAACGGGATATGGAAAAGAGGGCGCCCACAAGACAGGAGCTCCTCGGGCTCAAACAGCAGTACGAGTCCGTATCGAAGGGCCTCGACCTGTTGAAGAGCAAGCGGGAGGCCCTCATGAAGGAGTTCTTCGGTGTCGTCGAGGAGAACATAAGGATGAGGATGGAGCTCTCCGATCTCTTCGGAAGGGGCCAGAGGAGGGTAGAGATAGCTAAGGCCCTTAACGGTCCCGAGGCCCTCGAAACCTTCTTCCATTCGGCCAAAAGGGACGTGACCCTCAATATAAAGCTAAAGAACATCTGGGGCGTGAACGTCCCGGAGATAGCCGAGGAGGCCCTTATAAGGACCCTCGAGGCCAGGGACACCTCGCCTCTGGGGCAGAGGGCCGAGTTCTTCGACGTCGCCAAGGACTTCGAGGCAATAGCCGACCACCTCGTAAAGATAGCCTCGAAGGAGGTCAAGCTCAGCCGCATCGGAGAGATGATCAAGGCAGACACCCGCAAGATAAACGCCATCACAGAGGTGATGCTCCCCTCCATGAAGGGGGGCATAAAGGCCATCGGGAGGGTCCTCGAGGAGCGGGAGAGGGAAGAGGTCTTCAGGCTAAAGCGCTACAAGAGGATGAGGGACTGAGGGCTGAGGGGAACTTTTTGTAAATTGAAAAAAATTCCCCTCAGATGGCTGTTTCCCTGTGGGCGGCCCCTTAAGGGGAAATAGCTGAAAGTCTTTGAAGGGGGTTTGGGGGAAACTTTCTTCAGAAAGTTTCCCCCAAAGAGCTTGTATCCGGGCGATATATTCTGTTATAAGTTATATCTTCGCTTACATAAGGAGAGGACGCGTTGATAGGACGTTACACAAGACCTGAGATGGAGAGGGTCTGGGAGCCGGAAAACAAGTTCGGCAAATGGCTCGAGGTGGAACTCGCCGCCTGCGAGGCCTGGGCGGGGCTCGGAAAAATCCCTGAGAAGTCCCTCAAGAGGATTGTAAAGAGGGCCCGTTTCGATTTAAAGAGGATCGACGAGATAGAGAAGAGGGTAAAGCACGACGTCATAGCCTTCCTTACTTCGGTGGCCGAGTTCGTGGGGCCCGATTCCCGTTACATACACATGGGACTTACCTCCTCGGACATACTCGACACCTCCTTCGCGCTCCAGCTCCGGGACGCCGCAGACCTCATAGCCGAGGACATCTTGGGCTTAATGGCGGCGCTGAAGAAGAAGGCCCGGGAGCACAAGAACACCGTCATGATGGGCCGCTCCCACGGCATACACGCCGAGCCCATGACCTTCGGTTTGAAGCTTGCCGTGTGGTACGAGGAGATGGAGAGGAACCTTGAGAGGACGATCCGGGCGCGCGAGGCGATATCCGTAGGCAAGCTCTCGGGAGCGGTGGGGACCTATTCGAGCGTGGACCCGAGGGTGGAGATGCATGTGCTGAGAAAGCTCGGGCTCAGGCCCGAGCCCGTGGCCACCCAGGTGGTCCAGAGAGACCGCCATGCCGAGTTCTTCACCACGCTCGCCATCATCGCCGCGTCGATAGAAAAATTCGCCGTGGAGATAAGGCACCTGCAGAGGACCGAGGTCCTCGAGGTCGAAGAACCCTTTACCCCCGGGCAGAAGGGCTCCTCCGCCATGCCCCACAAGCGCAACCCCGTGCTCTCGGAGAACCTTACGGGCCTTGCGAGGCTCGTTCGCGGCTACGCGGTCAGCTCCCTCGAGAACGTGGCCCTCTGGCACGAGCGGGACATAAGCCACTCGTCGGTGGAAAGGGTGATAGGCCCCGACGCGACAATACTCGTTGACTTCATGCTCGTTAGATTCACCGGCCTCATCCGCGACCTCGTCGTATACCCGGAGAGGATGCTCTCCAACATGGACAGGCTCCAGGGCCTCGTATTTTCCCAGAAGGTCATGTTGAGGCTCGTGGACAAGGGCCTTGCCAGGGAAGAGGCCTACGGGATAGTCCAGGGAAACGCCATGAAGGTATGGAAGGGCAAGGGGGATTTTCTCTCCCTCCTGCTCAAGGACAGGAAGGTAACGGGAAGATTGAGCAAAAAAGAGCTCGAGGCCTGCTTCGACATCAAACCGTATCTGAAGAACGTCGACTACATATACAAGAGGGTTTTCGGGAGGAGAGGATAAACCATGAAGAGACTCGAAAAAATATACGAGGGCAAGGCGAAGATACTCTACGCCACAGACGACCCGGGGCTCATCATTCAATACTTCAAGGACGAGGCCACGGCCTTCGACGGCAAGAAAAAAGGGATAATAGAGAAGAAGGGGGTATTCAATAACCGCATATCCACGAGGATATTCAAGTACCTCGAGGCGAAGGGCGTAAAGACCCACTTCGTAGACCAGCCGAGCGAGAGGGAGATGGTGGTCAGGAGGCTTACTATAATCCCCATAGAGGTCGTCGTCCGGAACGTGGTTGCAGGGAGCCTCTCGAAGAGATTCGGCATCGAGGAGGGGGCGGCGCTGAAGGAGCCCATAGTCGAGCTCTATTACAAGTCCGACAAGCTCGGCGACCCCATGATAAACGACTGCCACGTAAGTGCCTTCGGCATGGCAGGAGAAGAGGACTTGAGGAAGATGAAGGAGGAGGCCCTCAGGGTCAACGGTATCCTGAGGGAGTTTTTCGACGCCCGGGGAATAATACTCGTGGACTTCAAGCTCGAGTTCGGGAGGACCACCGACGGAGAAGTCCTCCTGGCCGACGAGATAACGCCCGACGGCTGCAGGCTATGGGACAAGACCACAAAAGAGAAGATGGACAAGGACCGCTTCAGGCGCGACCTCGGCAAGGTCGAGGAGGCGTACCAGGAGGTCCTGAGGAAGGTGATGGAATGAAGGCGAAGGTCTACGTAACCCTTAAAGAAGGGGTCCTCGACCCACAGGGAAGGGCCGTCCTCGGGGCTCTTAAGTCCATGGACTTTACGGAAGTCACGGACGTGAGGATCGGGAAGTTCATGGAGGTTACCATCGACGGCGCCTCGCCAGAGGAAGAGGAGAAGAGACTCAAGGAGATGTGCGAAAGGCTCCTCTCAAACCCCGTTATAGAGAATTACAGGATAGAAATAGAGGCCTGAGGAAAACTTTTTGTAAAAAGTTTTCCTCAGACTCCTTTCAAAAACTTTTAGCTCTTCCCAATAGGCAGCCCCCTACGGGGAACAGCCAAAAGTCTTTGGAAAGGGGTTTGGGGAAAACCTTTCTTCAGAAAGGTTTTCCCCAAGAGGTCTCATGAAGTTCGGAATAATAGTATTCCCGGGTTCCAACTGCGACCATGACTGCTACCATGTCCTGAAGCACGTCTTCGGTCAACCCACCGAGTACGTCTGGCACAAGTCGACGGAGCTGAAGGGGTTCGACTGCGTAGTGCTGCCCGGAGGCTTCTCCTACGGAGACTACCTCAGGACCGGGGCCATAGCGCGCTTCTCCCCTGTAATGGAAGAGGTCATGGCCTTTGCAGGAAGGGGCGGGCTTGTCCTCGGCATCTGTAACGGCTTCCAGGTGTTGACCGAGGCGGGGCTTCTCCCCGGCGCGCTCATGATGAACAGGGGATTGAAGTTCATCTGCGATTCTGTGCACTTGAGGGTGGAGAACGGCTCCACGGTCTATACGAAGGGGTACAGGAAGGGCCAGGTCATAAAGCTCCCCATAGCCCACATGGACGGGAATTTTTACGCCGACTCCGATACGGTAAAGATGCTCGAGGACTCGGAGAGGGTCGTCTTCAGGTACTCTACCCCTGGTGGAGAGATAACGCAGGAGGCCAACCCCAATGGCTCGGCGTCCAACATCGCGGGAATAATAAACGAGGGCGGGAACGTCCTCGGCATGATGCCTCATCCCGAGAGGGCCTGCGAGGCCGAGCTCGGAGGCACGGACGGCAGACCTCTCTTCGAGTCCCTGCTCGAGGGTTTCCTGGTCAGGTAAAGCTGGGCGGGCATAAAACCTCGGGCAAATCAAGAATTCATGTTGGAAGTAAATAGATGGAAGCGATAAGCAAGTTACAGAGAGAGCTCGACTCGGGCAGGTTCGTCGTAACGGCTGAGATCTGCCCGCCCAAGGGCACGGACGTGGGGGGCTTTATGGAAAAGGCGCGCCTCCTCAAGGACAGGATCACGGCGGCCAACGTCACGGACAACCAGAGGGCGGTAATGAGGTTGAGCTCTCTCGCCTGCTCCGTGCTCCTCATTAACGAGGGCGTGGAGCCCGTCTTCCAGATGACCTGCCGCGACAGGAACAGGCTCGCCATCCAGTCCGATATCCTCGGCGCTTGGGTCCTCGGCGTGAGGAACATCCTCGCCCTTACGGGCGACCATGTCTCTTACGGCGACCACCGCGAGGCAAAGGCCGTCTTCGACCTCGACTCGGTCCAGCTCGTGGACACGATAAGGAGACTGAACAGCGCGAAGAACCTCAAGGACAAGGACCTGAGGGGCGGGACCGGTTTTTACATAGGAGCGGTAGTAGCCCCCGAGGCCGAGCCCTTTGAGCCCGAGGAGATAAAGTTCGAAAAGAAGATGGCGGCAGGGGCACGGTTCTTCCAGACCCAGGCCATATACGACATGGAGAGGTTCAAGAGGTTTTTTGAGGTCGCGGAGAAGTTCGACGTCAAGGTCCTCGGGGGCATCCTCCTTCTGAAGTCGGCGAAGATGGCCGACTACCTGAACAAGAATGTCCCCGGAGTAAAAGTCCCGGCTCGCTATATCGAGGAGCTCGAGGGGGCGACGGACGAGCTCGAAAAGGGCATAGAGATAGCGTCGAGACAGCTGAAAGAACTAAAGGGCTTCTGCCACGGGGCCCACATAATGGCCATAGGCCAGGAAGAGAGTGTTGTGAAGATAATCGAGGGGGCATAGAAGCCCCTTCCCCCCCCCGCCCCGCCGCTACGGTTCCCGTCTCATTCTTATCGTCAAGCATCAGTTTTTTCCGGGTTTTTTGAAAAGGGGAAATATCGAGGAGGCATGTCCTGTCTAATCTCCTCTCCGGGGAATGGGGGAGCGGGGGGGTGTCCCTACTCCTCTGTTATCAGGTATTCCTCGCCCTCGCCGGCCTCGACGGTTCGGGCCCCGGCGTCCTCTGCGGCGGGCACTGGAAGGTTTTTTCCAGCCTCCTTCGTTTCCTTCTTGCCGGGGCGGCGCGTATCCCCCCCCCTGGCGGCGGAGCGCCCTCCGGCGACGGTAAAAACAGCCTCCTCCCTTGCGGGGTTGTCGACAAAGACGGGCCCGACGGGGTGGAAGGCCTCTCCCGCGCTCACGCTGAAAGAGGAGTTTCCGTGTCTTACGTTAAGTGTGCCCTTTACTACGTGGATTATCTCCTCATATCCGTCAGGCGGGGTTATCTCGCGGTCGGACTCTCCGGGGGAGAGCCGGCCGTAGAGGAGGTAGACGGCATCCGTGTTGATGGCCTCTTCGTCGAGGACGAATTCTCTCGAGGAGCTTGAATCGGCGAGCTGCGGCAGCTTATATATCTTCATGCCATGCTTTCCATGGATTCCTTGAAGTGTTCCATGAAGTCCTCTCCGTGAAGCGCCCTCAAGATTATCCACTTCTTCTGCTTGTCGAGCCTTATCTCCACCTCCGCCCCGGGAATAAGCTCGAGGTCCCTGAGGTACTCCTCCGGGAGCTCCACCCCTTCCTTACCCTTCTCGATTATGACTATCTTTGTCTTCATAGGTCCAGTCCCTTTCTTAATGCACCTGAGGAATCGTTTTTTTAGAGGAGTCCGCAAACTCCGCCGCCCGGGAGAGGACAGGGCTCGGGAACAGGTTGTCCCCTTAAGCCCTCCACCTATATATTAAGTTTACGATAAAACAGAGTCAAGGCAATTCCTGATTTTCCGATTTTCACGAAAGGCCTCGTGTCTTCTTGCTTCGCGTACGTGAGGGATTCCCTTTACATGGCTTGACAAATTAAAACCAGGGTGTATTATATCAACGTAAATCCGCAAGGGGCGCCGATGGTCGGAGAAGACACCGCTAAAACCAAAAAGAGGCTCAGGGGCAGGTCTTTTGTGGCCCGGGAGCTCCAGCTCTCCATCGCCGTGCTCGCTGTAATGGCGCTCCTCGGCGGGGCGCTGCTCCAGACCCTTTCCAGCGCCATAGTGGACTATTACAAGTTCGGCACCCCGGTCGTAGGACTCATCCTCATAGCCGGGTACATAGTGCTCGTCATACTCCTTTCCGTATTCTTCACCCACAGGCTCGTGGGACCCTTCAAGAGGGTCGAGTACGAGATGAAGATGATAACCGCGGGAGATCTCTCCAGAAGGCTTTCCGTAAGGGGAAGCGACGACCTGCACGTAAAGCACTTCGTGGCCAACGTCAACGAGTTCATCTCCGGGTTCGAGGAGATGAGCATGGAGTACAACAGGCTCAACAGCACCGCCACCGGCAAGCTCGACGAGATAGTCGAGGAACTCACCAGGGAGAAGTTCAACTGCGAGGCGGTAAAAGAGGAGATCAAGAAACTGCAGAGGCAGATACACGAGTTCAGGGAAAGATGGTAGCCTCTTCAGGGAAGGCCCTTTGCCTGGTGTTGCAATTTTTTTATCCCGTCCATGAGCCCCGCCTGAAAAGGGTCTGTCAGGATGTTGATGCTCCGGAGTAAATACCCCCCAAACTCATTCCAGGATCTTTTGCGCCCTCCTGACAGGAGAGACCTTCTACCATGAGGCTCAGGGGCTGGAAATTCAAGGCCGCCGTACCTCTCGTCTTCATCGTACTTCTGAGCGTTTTTTACGCCGGGCGCAAAGGCGTTGAGACCGCAGGAGGCGAAGAGGGGGATTTTTTCGTCGAAGGGGTGATAGACGGGGACACCATAAGGCTAACCGGCGGGGAGGTGGTCAGATACATAGGGATAGACACTCCGGAGGTGGGGGAGCCTTTTTACGAGGAGGCGAGGGCGAGGAACATGGAGCTTGTTGGTGGCGGGAGGGTAAGGGTCGAGGTATGCGCCGAAGAGCCGAGGGACAGGTACGGGAGGACTCTCGCCTGGGTCTATACGGACGGCGTCTTTGTCAACGGAAGGCTTTTGGCCGAGGGCCTCGGGGAGACCCTTTTCATACCGCCCTGCGGCCTGGTAAAGGAAGAGTTGATGAAAAGGCTCGAAGGGGAGGCGAGGGAAAAGGGGCTCGGCCTGTGGGGTCTTGCGAAAGAGCGGAGCACCCCCGAGGGCGGCTCCATCGGGGGGCCTGCCCCGGATGACGGCGAGACCATTCCAGCGGACCGGGCCCGTGGGCATGTAGGCGAGAGGGTCAGGGTAAAGGGTACGGTGGTGAGCGTAATAAAGGGCGACGGGGCCGTCTTCCTCAACTTCGGCCCTGACCCCCAAGCCCGCGATGGGGGTTTTTCGGCCGTTATATTCAAAGAGAGTCTTCCGGGTTTCGACTCTGCCGGGATAAGTCCCTGGGATTACAGGGGAAGGGTGGTTATAGTGGAGGGCGTCGTAGAAAAATACAGGGGAGGCACGGAGGTCATAGTCAGAGACCCCTCGCAGATAGAGCTCCTGCCATGAGTATACTTCCCTTGCGGAAAAACCCTTGACTTGAATTTATAAGAAGTATTAAGATAATTAATTGAGACGGGGGAAACCTTTCTAACTGAAAGGTTTTTTTGTCGAATAAATCTCTCATCAGTTCTCCCGGATATGGGGGTGGCAATAAAAAGCAGTTCTGCTTTACGATATCGTGCTGGACCCCTTTGCAGGGATTTTTATTCCATATCGTAGAAAGTATTTGATGGGGTTTCAGGGAAGATTTTTTTAAACCTTAAAATTTCCCTTTACAAGATTCCCGGGTAGCTCAGCCGGCAGAGCAGGTGGCTGTTAACCACCCTGTCGGGGGTTCGAATCCCTCCCCGGGAGCCAGAAATTCAAAACGGGGTCTCGGTTTTTTTTGAGGCCCCGTTTTTAATTGCTGACGGTTGCTCAGGCAGACGTGATTCGGACCCCCGAATGGGGTCGACCGGGTGCCCGCCGTAGCCTTGGGCGCGGTGGGCTATACAAAAGTAAAAATTCCTTGCCGGAGAGGCGAAGCCTCCAATCCCTCCCTTGGAGCCAGACTTGACGCCCAGACGAAACTGGGTTCTTATTCTAACCCCGCACAGACTGGGTATTCTGTGCGGGGTTTTGTTTATTGCTAAGTGTGTACTGAGATGGTGGGCTGAGCCCACCCTACTCAGCTTATAACATCTTAAGCCCTGTACACTCCGCGATAAGCTCGAAGTCGCTGTCCTTGTGCAGGAGGGTAAGGCCGTTTTCGATGCATATGGCGGCGATGATGCAGTCCACGGTCCTTCTTACGGTCTTGCCCTTTTTCCTGCAATCCCTGTAAATTTCCGCCGCCTTCAGGTAGGTCCCTGTGCCCTTCGGTCTATGGATCGGGAACTCCAGAAGGTAGTCCTTCACTCTGTTGAAGTCCTTGTCTTCCTTTAGCCCCTGGAGGATCTCCGTAAGGATTATCTCCGTGATGGAGATGTCCTCTTCTTCTTCGATGAGTCTGTGGAGCATCCGGCGCTGAGGCGAGTTTACGCCCCTCAGAAAATCTATCCAGACGCTGGTATCGACAAGGGTCATGCCCGGCTCTTCCTCATCTCGCCGAGCTTGCCTGTCCATTCCACCTTGCCCTCGAGATCAAGGAGCTTTTTCCTTTTGAGCCTGCTGATGAGCTCCTCGAGGGCATAATTCACGAGCTCCTTCTTGGTCTTCTTATGGGTGAGCTTCATGGCTTCGTTTACGAGTTTTTCGTCGAGCTCGATATTCGTTCTTAACATATGGGTAGCCTCCTTATACGCTATACACAAAATATAGCAGATATTTGTGTATAAAACAAGCGGAGAAATTCGGGCGAGCTTAAGAGGCGACCTCTCGCCAACTCGTTTTTTCGAGAAGGGGATAGAATAACTTCCACCTCTTTTCCCTTTAAAAACGCTGAAATGTAAAAAATATGGGTAGAAAAAATACACTATATTATGTAAGCTTTATGCATCCGGTCCTATTTTGGTATGCTTGTTATAACCGAGGGTGTTTCCTGAGGAAACGGAGCGGGGGAGCAAGGAGACACAGGTGACAGGCTTATATAAAAACAGAATCATTGTTAGAATATTTCTTCCCCGTATCGTCTTTTCGCTTATCGCCCTTAATGGTTGTGCGGGCCTTTATCAAGGAGAAAAAGTCGCCGCAAGGAATACAGGCGCACCTGTCCTCGTCTCACCTGATAGTGACCATATGATATGGTGCGGTAATGACGCGCTTATCTATGCCTATGATGAAAGCGATTACGAAAGGTATTTTAAGACCGAAATCTACTGGTATGACATCCATACGGGGCGTAAGGTGATGGTCGGTAAAGAAGGTGACGACTACGACAATATGTTCCCTGTCGAGGCAACTAATAAACAACAAACGGAAGAGGATGGCAAAGAAACTGGAGATTATTTTATATTCCCCATGGCCTGCACACCGGATGGAAAGTGGTTCGTATATCTGGACAAAGGGAGCCTTCGCTGGGATGAAAGTAAAGTGAAGAGCCTTTTGGATGTCTGGCGATATGAGGTCTCAACGGGGAGGCACGAAAAAATCGCTATCGCCCGTGACATTGCCGGTTTCGACAATGGTATTCTGTCGCCTGATGGTAAAAAGCTCTTCCTCGGCGAAAAGCCAATGGAAGAGGTAGAGATGCCGGAGCCTAAGTGGGAGATCGTCTGGTCCGAACTGGAGGACCTCAGCGGCGCGGTATGGTTTCGAGATTCATCAGCTGTAATTACATCCTATTGGGGACGAAGGGACAGAAATGATGACATGGTCGTTGAGGTCGTAAGCCCCGAGAGAAAGACCGTTGTCTTCAATCCCGATGAATTGCGTAATTTTAACTTGTTCTATTCAGACAAAGAGGGGCGAATCTATGTGTATTTTTGGGACAAAAGCGGAAAAAGGCACATCGTAAGATGCAGTGTCTACCCGGAAGAAAAGGCAACCTCGTGCGAGGACCTGTTTGTGGAAGGGGACCGCAAGGTTAATGATTTAGAGGTCTTTGCAGACGGCGAGGCGGTCGCCTTTACTGAAGATGACGGCAGGTGTATAAAGGCTGTCAGGACATGGGAAGAGAGGGCTTACTGCATCACGCCCCCCATAGACACGCTCGGCAATTACAGGATCTCACCGGGCGAGAGCATCAGGATATCCCATGACGATAGGTGGCTTGCTTTCGACCTTGTACGTCAGAACGAGACCGGCGAGGGAATCGGAGTAGACCTGTATATAATCAAGCTCAATAAAGATTAAGGAGATCAGATTATGCAAAAGCAGTACAGTCCCATAAAGCCGGTCGCTTTCGGCGAGCTCGAATATCCGGTTAGAGACAGGTTCGGTGCATACAGACACCACGGACCTCACGCAGGGATGGATATCTATGACAAGAGGGGTACGGAGGTAAAGGCAAGCCTTGATGGCGAGGTGGCGAGGGCTTCATGGCATGGGACATATGGGAATCTCGTTATCATCGACCACACCCCCGAAATAAGACCCGGTCAGGACTCGGATCTTCTTTGCCATGTGTACACCCTGTATGGGCATCTCGAAGTATTAATTAGGGACATGTGTCCCTAATTATTCCCCCCCTAATTATTCCACTCTCCCCGGGAGCCATATTAATCAAGGAGTTGTGGGTTTTCCCGCGCCACAGTTTTTCCCGTATTATGCACTCGATCCCCATATTTAAAGAGGCTATGAGCGCCTTATCTTCAGAGTTGACGCCAGGGCGAGGGCAGGGTTACAATAACGGCCGGCTGTACTGCACTCATGGCTATGGGCCCCGCTGACAAAGGGGGCATTAAAGGCTTAATAAAAGGGGACCATAATATGGATTGCAGTTACAGAGAGAAAGAAGACGCGCGCGAAAAGGCGTTTGAGTCGGTCTGGACCGATGAGCTCGACGCGGCGTTTACCGATATCGCGCGCTGTTACGAGTACGCGAATGTCTATGCCAGCCTGGGTCTCTGGAAGAGGCTCCGCCGCCGTTTTGTCTCCTCCGTGGACGTTAAGCCCGGCTACATGGTCCTGGACGTGTGCGCCGGGACCAACGCCGTCGGTATAAATCTTCTGAAAAGACAGCCGGATATCGAGGTCTATGCTTTGGACAGGAGTGCGGCGATGCAGGAGGTCGGCAGGGGCCTTGCCCGCGACCTCGGCTTCGAGATAAGGAACGTCATCGGTGACGTGCACCGGTTGCCGTTTCCGGACAACTATTTTGACGTCGTGACGATACAGTGGGCGACGCGGCACCTGCGTGTAATAGAGGCATTCTCCGAGATCAAACGGGTGCTCAAGCCGGGCGGCTGCTTCTACCACTGCGATATGCTAAGGCCGGCGAACAGGCTTGTCGAGGAGATGTACTGCCTTTACCTTAAGGCCTGTCTGTCCATTACCGC
>DATEAM010000082.1:0-21547 GCA_035288385.1 Thermodesulfobacteriota bacterium | reverse complement strand
CTCCAGGCCTCCAAGGGCGACCAAGACCTTTAGCATCTCCAACGGCTTTTTCTGGGCCTTGCCGTTAAAGCGCACTGGGCCTCCAGCCCTTACAATGGAAAAGCGCCCGAGGGTGAATATCTTGACCTGTTGCGGTTTCATATCCAAGAAGAAAGAACTCGAGTAACACTTCCTTAAAGGTAGTATTAAATTACCATAATTTTTACTAAAATCAACATATTATTTACAAAACTACTTTTTTCTCGAAAGCATTGAATCCAAAGGGCTCTGTTTTTTAGAGAGGGAAGATTAGAAAAGGATAAATAGCTAAAAGTTTTTGGGAGGAGTCTGAGGAACACTTTTTTCAAAAAGGGTTCCTCAGGTCTTTCAGAGGAGGTCTCTAAGCGCTTCGAGGAAACTCTTTGCCTCCGACTGGGTTTTCAAATAATAGTCGCTGTAGGCGTCCTCGTCGGTGGTATGTATGCGGGGTCTCTTGTTCCAGATGTCGAGGGGTCTTATCTCGAAGACCTTTTTTTCCGAGGTTATGCGGAAGAACTCTTCCGTGCCCTCCACTATATGTGGTGGAAGATGGAGTCGTCGCTTATTATGGACATGAGGTTCCGGAGTTCCTTCAATGTCCGGGCCTTCTTCCCGTGGCCTTTACCATGCTCGTGCACTGCCTGAAGACGAAGGGTTCCCTTACTTTTGCCGCTGCTTCTCCTCCCTTATGTAGACGGTCCTGTGCGGGAATGGTATCACTATCCCTTCTTTCTCGAACCTCTTGAATATCCTCTTCCTGAGCTCGTGCTGGACGAGGTACTGGTCCACGAACTCACGGACCTGGCATATGAGCGTGAAGTCGAGAGAGCTCTCCCCGAAACCGGGGATGAAGCGCACGAAGGGGTCCTCTGCCTCGGGCTCGCCCAGAAGCCCCTCGACCTCGCCTACGGCGCCCTTCGCCTCCTCTATGAGGACCCTCTCCACCTCCTCGGGGTCCTCGGAGTAGCTCACCCCCACGGGGATAGGGAGGCTCATCCGTTTTTCCGGGAGATAGAAGTTCGTTACTATGGACTGCGAGAGCTTGGAGTTGGGGATGACCACCATGTTATTCGGGAGCATCCTTATCCTCGTGGTCCTCCATGTAATGTCGGCTACGTAGCCCTGCTCCCCGCTCTCGAGCTTTATGAAGTCACCGACCCGTATAGACTTTTCAATCAGTATATGGAGCCCGGCAAAGAGGTTGGCAAGCGTGTCCTGGAGGGCTAACGCCACGGCGAGCCCGCCCACGCCGAGGGCCGTTAACATGGGCGTTATGGATACCCCGAGGACGGTCAGGATGAGGAGAAATCCTACGACGAGTATGGTGCCCTTTATGATCCCGTAGGCGAGCCCCGTAGTCGGCATGGGCACGCCCGCCTTCTGGACGTAGTTCTTTATGATTTTCCCCGAGAGGTTTGCTACCGCTATCGTTACCGAGAGTATGAGGAGGATGTATATCCCCTTCGTCAGGTAGTTTATGTACTTATAGGGCAGGTCCGATACGGCAACACCCACGTAGACGCCTATGGCTATGGCCCAGTATATGGATGGGAAACTTATGGACTGGACGACGAGGTCGTCTATCTTCGTCTCCGTACCCTCGGCCCACCTGTGGAGGACCTTGAAGGTCACGCCCCTTATGAAGAGCAGGACGAGCGTGACGCCGGCGGCTGCGGCTACGGGGACGATAAATATCGTCAGTTCGGAAAGGTTAATCTCCATCGGTCCCTCCGGAAGGGTTTTCTAGGGGTTTGAATTGCGAAAGGCTTGAGCGTTTATATTATAACATAATAGCGGGAAGGCATTTTTTCAAGCATTAACTGCAATTTTTAAGTCCAGAGGCCGTAATTACCGGCAGGTGAGCGCCGTCGGGCAAAAAAATAAATTTGGCCCTTGACAGGCGGGAGGCCATGCCCTATAATGTAAGTAAATATTCACTTACATAAGGAGGAGAGCTCATGAGATGTCTTTCCAGGGTCGTATCTCTTTTATTCCTGACGGTCATTGTTTTCCCCGGCCCTGCGGTCTCCGGGGCCTCAGAGGTGCTCTACCTCAGGGGCATCATGAACGTTTTGAACGAGAATATGATGAAGGTCACCGACGGCGTATCGAGAGGCGATTTCGCCCGCATAGAAGAGGCCTCGGCCGCCATAGCCGACCACGAGAGGCCTCCGGCTGAAGAAAGGTCGAGGATCGTTGAATTCCTCGGCCCCGACGTCCGTCTCTTTAGAGAGACCGACGAGCTCGTGCACACAGAGGCCGGGGCCATGGCAAGGGCGGCCAGCGAAAGGGAGATGGAAGGGGTCCTTGTGCATTTCTCCGGGGTACAGAAAGGGTGCGTAAGCTGCCACGGGGAGTTCAAGACCCGGATTATAGAGCACTTTTACGGGGACGGCTCGGGAGAAGGCCTATGAGCGTAAAGAAGGTAAGCACCCGGATAAGGCAGGAGCAGATAACGAGGGCGGCCCTTGAGGTCATCTCCTCCGAGGGAGTGCAGGGCCTGACAACGGCTAACATAGCCCGCAGGGCGGGCATATCGGAGGCCAATCTCTACCGCCACTTCGAGAACAAGGAGGCCATCTTGAAGGACCTCGTAGAGAGGGTCGAGAAGGCGCTCGTGGAAAACGTAAAGAGGATGGCCTCCCTTCCTCTCCCCCCCCTTGAAAAGCTCGAGCGAATCTTCAAGCTCCATGTCTCGCACATCGAGGCCAACAGGGGCATACCCAGGGTGATCTTCTCGTCAGAGGCCTTTTTTGTCAGGGAGATAAAGGAAGGCCTGGGGGAGTTCATATCCAGGTACCTCGGGCTTCTCAAGGACGTTTTAAAGGAGGGGGTCAGGGACGGCTCGGTAAGGTCGGACGTCAGGCCCGAGGTCCTTGCCAATATGTGTATTTCCATGATCCAGTTCACCGTCCTGAGGTGGATGCTCTCGGACTACGGGTTTTCACTTGAAAAAAGGGCGGGTGTCCTCTGGAGGTCCTACTCGAAGATGATAGGAGCGAGGAGATGAGAAGGTTCGTTACAGCCTTTATGGTTTTTTTTCTTCCGGGTTGTCTTTCAACGGCTAATGCGCAGGGTTTGAAGACGTATTCCCTCGAAGAGGTCCTGGAGATAGCCCTTGCGAGGAACCCGGCCCTTAAGGCATCGGGCCTCGACGTGGAGATCTCCGAAGAGGATATAAGGGCGAAAAAGGCCGTAAGGGTTCCGAGGGTAAACCTTGAGTCGGGCATTACAAGGTACAGGTACCCCTATCCCGTCACCCCGATAGCGGGCTCTCCCCTTGAGGGGTCTGCCTTCCCGGAGTTCGACGAGACCATGTACGACATAGGTGTGACCCTCACGATGCCCGTTTACAGGGGCGGAAGGATCACCCGGGGCGTGCGCATGGCGGAGCTCGAGAAGGCCGCAACCGAAGAGGCCTTTACAACCGACAGGCACAACCTTGTCTTCAACGTATCGAGCCTTTACTACAAGATACTCCAGCTCGAGAGGCTCCTCGAGGCAGGGGAAAAGTCCGTTGCACAGGTCGAGGAGCACAGGCGTGTCGTCTCGGAGCACTATGGTGCGGGCTCTACCCCCCACGTGGACCTCCTTAAGACGGACGTTGAGCTTGCCCGCTCAAGGGAGAGGGTCCTGGTCCTGAAAAATAATATCGAGAACGCATACGGGGCGTTAAAGGCCCTCATGGGCCTTGACGAAGAAGAATTCAGGCTTAAAGGCGACGCAAAAAATAACCCTGTGCATCCCGGACTCGATGAGGGCGTCAGGACGGCTCTCTTTAGGAGGTCCGAGGTGAAGGAGGCCTCAAAGAGGCGTGAGGCGGCAAGAGAGGGGGTCGAGTACGTGGAGGGCAAGAGACTTCCCGGGATTGACTTGAGCGCCAGGTATGCCGACAGGGCCGGAGCGGATTTTGACTTCAGGGAGGACTGGAGCGTGGGGATAAGGCTCTCCGTGCCGATTTTCGACGGCGGGCTCATAAGGTCAGAGGCCCGGAGCGCGGGGCTTGAGGTCCGGAAGATGGAAGTGGAACTCCGGGCACTCGAGATCGAGATAAGAAGAGAGGTCAAGGAGGCTTACCTCAACCTCGAAAAGGCCGAGGAGAGGATTTCGGTTACCGAAAAGGTCATAGAGGCCGCCGAGGAGAACCTGGAGGTCGAGTCGCTCAAATACTCGACCGGGGCAGGGACCACGGCCGACGTCCTTGACGCCCAGACGGCCCTGGTTCGCGCAGTGACGGACCGCGAGCAGGCGCTCTATGACAGGGAGCTTGCACTTCTGGCCCTAAGGAGGGCCACAGGGGAGCAAATAAATTGAGAAGGGGTGTTGACATGGCGGTAAGGTTGATAACGATGGACGTGCTTATCCTTGCGGCGGTGGTTCGCCCTGTTATGAACATCAGCTGAATTTTTCAGGCGGTGAAGTTTGTCGAACGCCGCCAAAGGAGAGGGAGTCAGGAGATGAAGAAGGTCTTGCCGGTAATTTTCATAACAGCGGTCATTGCCGCGGCGGTCTTTTTCCTCGTCAAAAACGGCACGAAGGCCCCGGAGGGCGTAATGGAGCTTTCGGGCAACGTCGAGGTTACGGAGGTCGACACGGGGTTCGAGATACCGGGCAGGATTGCCCGGATGTATAAAGGGGAAGGCGACAGGGTGCGCTCCGGGGACCTTCTTGCAGAGCTCGATAGAAACGAACTCCTGGCGGTCCTGGAGGGCAGGAGGGCGGCCCTTGAAGAGGCCCGAGCAATACTCGACAAACTACGCGCAGGACCCAGGCCCCAGGAGCTAAGGCGCGCCCGGGAGGAGGTCCACTCGGCCGAGGCCGAACTCGAAAAGGCCCGCCGGGACCATGAGCGAGCAAAGGTCCTCTTCGAGAAGGGGGCTATAGCAGAGCAGACACTCGACGGAGCGAGGAAGGTCTTTTCAACGGCCCTCTCGGCTCACGCCTCCGCACTCGAGGCCCTGAGCCTGGTAGAGGAGGGGCCGAGGGCCGAGGACATCATCGCCCAGGAAAAGCGCGTGCTCGGCAGAGAGGCCGACCTCGAGGTCTCGAAAAACAGGCTCGAGTATACATCCCTGCGTGCCGCAACCGACGGAGTGGTGCTCGCAAGGAATTTCGAGCCCGGGGAGTACGCCGCCCCCGGGGCGCCCGTCTACACCATAGGCGACCTCGAAAACCCCTGGATTAAGGTCTACGTGAAAGAGGAGAGGCTGGGGAGAATAAAGCTCGGCCAGAGGGCCGGGGCAATGGTCGATACCTATCCCGGCAAGGTCTATGTGGGAAAGGTCACCCATGTATCGGACGAGGCGGAGTTTACGCCCAAGAACATCCAGACGAAGGAAGAAAGGGTAAAGCTCGTATTCGGCGTGGAGGTGAGCGTTGAGAACAGGGAGGGGGAGCTTAAACCTGGGATGCCCGCCGACGTAATTATATACCTGGATTAACACGGCGTTATGGACGATATGGCTATAAAGACGCGGGGCCTTAAGAAGGCCTTCGGGGCCGTGGAGGCAGTAGCGGGAGTCGATCTCGACGTAAGGAAAGGAGAGATCTTCGGCCTCGTGGGCCCTGACGGGGCGGGCAAGACGACGGTTATGAGGCTCCTTGCCGGCATACTCGACCCCACGGGGGGCGAGTCCACTGTTCTCGGCCATAAACTTCCAGAAGAGGCGGAGAGGATAAAGGAAAGGACAGGCTACATGCCCCAGAGGTTCGGCCTCTACGAGGACCTTTCGGTCATGGAGAACATACGCTTTTACGCGGACATATACGACGTGCCTTCAGGGCTCAGGCCCGAGAGGATAGAAAGGCTCCTGGGCTTCAGCAACATGACGCCCTTTAAGACTCGCCTTGCAGGAAAGCTCTCCGGGGGCATGAAGCAAAAACTCGGCCTCGCCTGCGCCCTTGTCCACACCCCGGAGCTTCTTTTCCTCGACGAGCCTACAAACGGCGTTGACCCGGTATCGAGGAGGGACTTCTGGCGGATACTCTACGACCTCGTGCGCGAGGGCCTTACGGTCTTCATCTCAACATCCTATCTCGACGAGGCCGAGAGGTGCTCGAAAGTGGCGCTCATGGACAGGGGCAGCGTCCTCGCTGTGGACGAGCCTTCGGTCCTAAAGGAATCAATGGGGTTTGCGATGATAGAGCTGTGGACCGGGATGTCGCGCGCCGCCGCCGGGGTCGTGAGGACCATGGAGGGCGTCAAAGGGGTGAGCGTTTACGGCGACAGGCTGCACGTCGCCCTCGATGAGGAAGAATCCCTCGGCGCCCTCTTGAAGAGGCTCGCCGATGAGGGCATGGAGATAAAGGATTACAGGAGGATAGTGCCGTCCCTGGAAGACGTTTTCATATCGATGGTGGGTGAAAGGTGATGGGAGAATACTCGGTAAGTGTGGAGAAGCTGCGCCGGGACTTCGGGGAGTTCGTCGCCGTGGACGACGTCACTTTAAGCGTGCGTCCCGGCGAGATATTCGGCTTCCTCGGCCCCAACGGCGCCGGAAAGTCGACCACCATAAGGATGCTCTGCGGGCTTCTCGCCCCTACGGGGGGGAGCGGCACGGTGGGCGGCCACGACATAATAAAAGAGCCCGAGGAGATAAAAAAGACCATAGGGTACATGAGCCAGAAGTTCTCACTCTACGACGACCTCACGGTGGCGGAGAACATAGACTTCTTCAGCGGCATGTACGGCGTTACCGGTAAGAAGAAGCGCGAAAGGACCGGCTGGGTCCTCGAGATGGCCGGGCTCGCGGCAAGGAGGACGACTGTTACGGGGACCCTGCCCGGAGGATTCAAGCAGAGGCTCGCCCTCGGGTGCGCCATACTCCACGAACCCCGGATCATCTTCCTCGACGAGCCCACCTCGGGCGTGGACCCTGTTTCGAGGAGGAATTTCTGGGACCTCATATACGGCATGTCCGGGGCCGGCACGACGGTATTCGTCACCACCCATTACATGGACGAGGCCGAGTACTGCAACAGGCTCGCCCTCATATACAGGGGAAGGATAATCGCCCGCGGCACGCCCGGGGAACTGAAGGGCGAGCAGATGAAAAAGGCGGTCATAGAGATAAGGGCCGACGATACGGTGAAGGCGATGGAGACGCTGGACGAGAGGGGGATAGAAACGGCCGTCTTCGGAAACCTCCTCCATGCGACGGTTGACGACGCCGGAGAAAGCATCCCCGAGATAGAAAAGGCCCTCAGGCAAGGGGGAGTTGATTTAACGGGCATCCGGAAGATAGTCCCCTCCCTGGAGGACGTCTTCGTAACGTTGATAGAGGAGGCTTAGCGGTGAGGCTGGTGAGGGTCAAGGCGATAGTCGCCAAAGAGTTCATCCATATAAGGCGTGACCCCCTGAGCCTGGCCATGGCCTTTCTCATGCCGGTCATGCTCCTCTTCATCTTCGGCTACGCCATTACCCTCGATGTCAGGGACTTGAGGACCGTCGTCCACGACCTCGACGGGTCGTATATGAGCAGGGAGCTCGTAAGGGGATTTTCCGAGTCGGGGTACTTTACGGTGGTCGAGACGACCAGGGTCGAAAGCGAGATAGAGAGGTCTCTTGAGTCCGGCAGGGCCATGGTGGCCATATCCGTGCCCGAGGGCTTCTCCCGGGACATTAAAAGGGGAGTAACGCCCACTTTGCAGGTCGTCGTAGACGGAAGCGACTCGAACACCGCTTCCATAGCCCTCGGTTACGTTTCCGGGGTCACGGAACGGTTTTCACAAAGGCTTTCCCCCGTGGGGGGCCGGGGGGCGGGTGAGAGAAAAAGCACCGTAGACCTGCGCACCAGGGTCTGGTACAACCCGGAGCTCAAGTCGAGCAATTTCATAATACCTGGCCTCATCGCGGTCATAATGGCGGTCATAGCCGCGCTCCTTACGTCACTTACCATAGCCAGGGAATGGGAGAGGGGGACCATGGAGCAGCTCATATCCACCCCCGTAAAGAAGGCCGAGCTTATAACGGGCAAGCTAATCCCCTACTTCGTCATCGGCCTCGTGGACGTGGTGGTCTCCGTCGTAATCGGGGTCTGGTTCTTCGCCGTCCCCCTTGAGGGCAGCGCGGTCCTGCTCCTCGCCCTTTCCTCCGTCTTTCTCTTCGGCGGGCTGAGCCTGGGGCTCCTTATATCGATAGTGGCGAAGACCCAGATCGTGGCGAGCCAGATAGCGATGGTATCCACCTTCCTTCCGGCCTTCCTCCTCTCCGGGTTCATGTACGCCGTGGAGAACATGCCCGTCCCCATACGGATAGGGACGTATCTTGTCCCGGCCCGGTACTTCGTAACCATCCTGAAGGGGATATTCCTCAAGGGGAGCACGCTCGGCGTCCTCGCCCTTGAGACGGCCCTCCTTACAGCCTTCGGGGCCGTAGTATTCGCGCTCGCCATCAGGAGTTTCAAGAAGAAGGTCTTTTGACGGCCAAGGGCGGTTGATAAAGATGTTCGTGCGGATAAGAAAGATGGTGGCAAAGGAGTTCATCCAGGTCTTCAGGGACAGCAGGATGAAGGCCATCATATTCCTTACGCCTATAATCCAGCTCCTCCTTTTCGGGTACGCTGTAACGACGGATGTGACCAACGTAAAGACCGCTTTTCTCGACCTCGACAGGACCGTGGAGACGAGGGAGCTCGCGCGCAGGATCGAGTCGTCTGGTTACTTCGACATAAGCCGCACCCCGGGCTCGCCCGGTGAGATAAGGGGGCTTCTGGACGGTGGAGAGGTGCTCGTTGCCGTTCAGGTGAACAGGGGGTTTTCGAGGGACTTGAAGAGCGGCTCCACCGCAGGGGTACAGGTGATAGTGGACGGCACGGACTCCAACACCGCCACCGTCGCCATGGATTACCTGACGAGGATAATAGGCTCCTATGCGGCGGAGCTGGAAGGCGCGATCCCGGCCGTGGACCTTCGCACAAGGGCCTGGTACAACCCGGACTTAAGGAGCAGGAACTACAACATCCCCGGGGTCATAGCCATAATCATAATGCTCACCTCGCTCCTCCTTACCTCCATGGCCGTTGTGAGGGAGCGCGAGATAGGCACCATGGAGCAGCTCATGGTCACGCCGCTAAAGCCCGTTGAGCTCATACTCGGCAAGACGCTGCCCTTTGCCGCCATCGGTTTCTTCGATATGTTCCTCGTTACCGCCCTGGCGCTCTTCTGGTTCGGGGTGCCGATAAAGGGCTCGCTCGTCCTGCTATCCGTGGCCACGGCCGTATACCTGATATCGGTCCTCGGCGTGGGGCTCTTCATATCCACCATATCCAGGACCCAGCAGCAGGCCCTCATGGCGACCTTTCTTTTTTTCCTGCCCGCGGTCCTCCTCTCGGGGTTCATGTTCCCCATAGAGAACATGCCCCTTGCCGTACAGTACGGCACCTACCTGAACCCGTTGAGGTATTTCCTCGTAATCATAAGGGGCATTTTCCTCAAGGGCGTGGGACCGGGGGTCCTGTGGCCCCAGATGGCATGCATGCTCGCCCTCGGGGTTTTTGTACTTGCCGTGAGTTCCATGAGGTTCAGCAAAAGGCTCGAGTAGTTGACAGGTCTTTCTTTAAACAACAGCGAGTAAGTGCTTATTGCGATATCAAGGAGGTGCTTCATGCGTGTAATAGAGGTGAACGTCCTGCCGGCGGTGGGTAAAAGGGTAAGGGGGCTCGCCACCGTGCTATTGAGCAACGGCTGCGTCCTGAAGGACGTTAAGGTAGTCAAGTTCAAGAAACAGTATTTCGTGGTCATACCGTCGAGGGACGAAGGTGAGTGCGCAAAGGGGCTCGACCGTCCCATAAGGCAGGCGATGAGGGACCATGTCCTTAACGAGTATATCTTCGTCGCCACGACCGAAGGCAGGTTATAATATGCACCCCGGTGCAGGCAGGACATTTTTCTGCTATGCTCGAAAAAAAAGCCTGCCTGCGGCCGAAAAAAGACGGAAGGAGAGTCGCGGGAAAAAGCATAAACCTTGAAGTCAACGGATACGGGGGAAGAGATGGTTAAGAAGGGCAAAACTAAAAAGGCAGGGAAAGCCGTTTTGAAAAAACCCGGGAGGAAGGAAAGAGATGGCTCCGCGGTGGAAAGGTATTTCAGGGCCGTAAACTACCTCTCGGCCGCCCAGATATACCTGAAGGCGAACCCGCTCCTTGCCGAGCCCCTCAAAAAGGGGCATATAAAGGAGAGGCTCCTCGGGCACTGGGGGACCTCTCCGGGGATAAACCTCGTCTACCTCCACCTAAACAGGCTGATACTCAAGACCGGAGCCGACATAATGCTCGTTACGGGCCCCGGCCACGGCGCTGCGGCCAACCTCGCGAACATGTACCTCGAGGGCACGTTAACCGAGTTCAACCCCGAGTTCAGCCTCGATAGAGATGGGCTCGGAAGGTTTGTAAAGGCCTTCTCCTGGCCCTCGGGTTTCCCGAGCCACTTAAGCCCCGCGTTGCCAGGCGTGATACACGAGGGAGGGGAATTGGGATATGCCCTGGCCACATCCTTCGGCGCGGTCCTCGACAACCCGGCCCTCATAGCGGGGTGCATCGTGGGCGATGGGGAAGGGGAGACGGGCCCCACGGCAGGGGCCTGGCACTCGACCAAGTTCATAAACCCCGCTACCGACGGAGCGGTCCTGCCCATACTCCACCTTAACAGCTTCAAGATCTCCTCGCCCACCATATTCGGCACCATGACGGACGGGGAACTCGAAAGCCTCTTCACGGGCTACGGCTACTCCGTAAGGATAGTAAAGGAGGGCGAGAAGATACACGAGGAGACTTTTTCGGCCTTCGAGTGGGCCTACGAAAAGATACGCGCGATACAGGGGGCCGCAAGGAGCGGGAAACCCGTTACACGTCCTGCCTGGCCCCTCGTGATCCTAAAGACCCCGAAGGGGTGGACGGGCCCGAAGGAGATGGACGGAAAGATGGTGGAGGGCTCCTTCAGAGCTCATCAGGTCCCGGGTAAAGACCTCCTTGCCAACGCCGAGCACTTCAGGATCGTTGAGCGCTGGCTCAGGAGCTACAGGCCGGGAGAGCTCTTTGACAGGGACGGACGCCCGGCACCCGACATCCTCGATCTCTGCCCCCGGGGGGACAAGCGCATGTCCATGAACCCCTCAACCTTCGGGGGAAGGATGAGGAGGCCTCTAAAGCTCCCGCCCCTCGACGAGCACTGGGTGGAGGTAGATGCCCCGGGAAGAAGGAGCCTTAGCGCCATGGAGGTCCTCGGGGATTACCTGAAGGAGGTCGTTACCTCCAACGAGGCGGAGAGGAACTTCAGGATCGTCTGCCCCGACGAGCTCGAGAGCAACAAGCTCGGGGCCGTATTAAAGGTAACCAGGCGCCAGTACCAGTGGCCCGTGCCGAAGGGCTCCGAGGGGATAGGCCCCGACGGCAGGGTCCTCGAGGTCCTGAGCGAGCACAACTGCCAGGGCTGGCTCCAGGGCTACCTCCTTACGGGGCGCCACGGTGTCTTCCCCTGCTACGAGGCCTTTCTGCCAATAGTGGACGGGATGATGAACCAGTACGCCAAGTTCTTGAAGTCCGCCATCGAGGTCCCATGGAGGGAGCCCATAAGCTCTCTGAATTATCTTCTCACCTCGGAGAGCTGGCGCCAGGACCATAACGGGTATTCGCACCAGGGCCCGGGTTTCATAAATAACCTCATGACGAAGAAGGGGCACACCTACAGGATTTACCTCCCGCCGGACGCCAACACCCTTCTCTCCACCGTCCACCACTGCCTTGCCGCCACAAACTACATAAACCTCGTGATAGCGAGCAAGCAGCCCATGCCCCAGTGGCTCAACATGGAGGAGGCGAGGGAGCACTGCAGGGTGGGCGCAGGCGTGTGGAGGTGGGCCTCCACCTTCGAAGGAGAGGACCCGGAGATAGTGCTCGCAGGGTGCGGCAACTCCCTCACCCTCGAGGTCATGGCCGCCGCCCAGATACTCAGAGAGGAGGCCCCGGAGTGGAGAGTAAGGGTGGTTAACGTAACGGACTTGATGGTGCTGGGCATCCCGCAGAAATACCCCCACGGTCTCGACGAGGGGAGGTTCCAGAGGATATTCCCCCTCCATGCCGAGGTCATCTTCAACTTCCACGGATACACGGCCGCCATAAAGCAGCTCCTCTTCGAGAGGCCCCTTGACGAGCGCTTTGACATAAACGGCTACCGCGAGGAGGGCACGACGACGACCCCCTTCGACATGCAGGTGAGAAACCGCACGAGCCGCTACCACCTCGTTATCCAGGCCGCACAGAAGATAGCCGCCAAAAACCCCCGGGTCTCCTCACTCGCCGAAGAGCTCGTAAAGAGATACGAGCGCAAGATAAGGGAGCATAGCGTGTTCATCAGGCAAGAGGGCGTGGACCCCGAGGAGATAAGCGACTGGAAGTGGCGGGGCTGAGGAGGGGTTTTTTGACCATACTCGTCATAAACGCGGGCTCGTCGAGCCTGAAGTTCGGTCTCTTTGACGCCGAGGGGTTCGGGGAGCTCTCCTCCGGCATCGTGGACTGGAGGGCGGACGCCCGGAAGGCTGAGCTCACGGTCGTTACGGGAGGCTCCAGGGAGAGCTTTATTGTGGAGGTCCCGGGTTACGGCTCCGCCTTCGGCCACGTCCAGAGAATCCTCGGCGAGAATGGTTTTGTGGCGGAAGATATCCGGGCCGTGGGGCACAGGGTGGTCCACGGAGGAGTCGAGTTCCGAAGTAGTGTGATTATTGACGACAGGGTTATTGAGTCCATACGACAGCTCTCCGATCTCGCCCCGCTCCACAACCCGCCGGCTCTTATGGCCATGGAGGCGGCCAGGAAGGAGCTCCCCGGGGTGCCCCACGTCTCGGTATTCGATACCGCCTTTTTCCGGGACCTTCCGCTTAAAGATATCGTATATCCGCTCCCCTACGAATGGTTCGAGAAATGGGGTATAAGGCGTTTCGGCTTCCACGGCATAAGCCACGAGTATTGCGCCCTTCGCGCGGCCGAACTCCTCTTGGCAGACGTATCGGGTCTTAGCGCGATAACGCTCCACCTCGGCAACGGCTGCTCCGCGACGGCCGTCCTGGGGGGCAGACCCGTAGCCACCACCATGGGCTTCACACCTCTGGAAGGCATGATGATGGGCACGAGGCCCGGCTCCGTAGACCCCGGGATACTCATCTACGTAATGAAGGAAAAGGGGCTCTCGGTCAAGGGGCTCCACGAGGCCCTTAACCACGGCTCCGGGCTCCTCGGGGTCTCGGGGGTCTCCTCGGACTTTCGGAAGGTCGAAGAGGCCGCGGCCCGTGGCGAGGCGAGGGCGCGCCTCGCCCTCGATATCTACGCCGATAGAATCAGGTCCGCCGTTGGCTCTCTCGCAGCTGTCATGGGGGGAGTGGACGCCCTCGTCTTCACGGCCGGGGTGGGGGAGAACTCTGCGAGCCTGAGGGCCATGGTCTGTGATGGGCTCTCCTTCATGGGCCTCGAACTCGATAATATGCTCAACGAGAAGAGCCGCCCCGACGCCGTGGTCTCAAAGGAAAAATCCCCCGTAAAGGTCCTCACCATAAAAACGCGCGAGGCCCTCTTCATAGCTCAAGAGACGGCAAGGGCCATCTCAGGGCATAGAGAGTTACCGGGGGAAACTTTCTGAAGAAAGTTTCCCCCGGACACCCTTCAAAGACTTTTGGCTATCCCCTGGAGGGAGCCCCGTGTAAGGAATATTCTCATGAGGGGGTCTCCCTCCAGGGGATAAAGAGCTAAAAGTTTTTGGAAGGAGTTTGAGGAAACCTTTTTTCAAAAAGGTTTCCTCAAGAGAGCATGCCCCCCGGGTCAGACTATGTTTATCTCGTGGTTTTTTCCCTCCCACCTCTCTTCCTCCGGGTAATGGAAGGTAAAGGCGAGGGTGGTCCCGGGGCCGAAGGCGCCGGGCTTGAAGTCCGTATAAAAGACCCCGAGGCCCGTGGGGGCAAGCCGGGTCTCGTTTTTAGTCTTCCAGTCGTCGGCCGACCATACGAGGGTCGCGCTCTCGTGCTCGACTATCCTGAGGGTATAGTTGGAGAGCGTCCACCGTATCGGTTTATTCCTCTTCCACGCGGAAATATCGAGGGTCCTGCCCTTTAGCGAGTACCTTTCGTTGACCTCTGGTATGAGGTCGCAGCCCGAGGCGTCCGAGGCCGACCTCAGGAGCTTTATGTACTCCGCGTGGGCCCACATAAGCGGGGTAGCCGCCCCGGTGCCCTTTCCGTAATAGAGCCCTCTGCCCTCGATATCATCGGCGTCCCAGACCTGCTCGGGGATCATCCCGCCCTCGTTCGCCGAGCCTTCGATGGCCTTTATGTACCTCGCATAATTCCCACCTGCCATAACCTCGTATAAGCCCCTCTCACCGGTAAGCAGCGGCCACGGCCTTCCGATACCCGAGCCGTCGAAGGCAGAGCCGTCGGGTTTTTCCCCGTAGCCGTCGTTATTGTAGCGGTGGAATAGCGGCCCGTAGGGGAAGTCCTTCTTAAGCATTGCGTCGACGAGCCTGAGCGTCCCTGTTACGTGCGGGTCGGCGGGGGAACGGAGCCCGTACCTTACGAGGGAGAGGAAACTCACGTCAATAATCTCCCCCTGGTGGTGGGGGGCGTCCGCCGGCACGTTCTTCAAGAACACCTCGGCATGGCAGAGGCTCTCCGCAGGGGGGAGGTTGTCCCTCGGCTCAGAGACTATCCTCATGTAATGCCCGGGCATGGCCTCCCCGAGGCAGTCGCAATCCGAGAAGGTCCAATCCTCGACCCTCGAGGCCCAGTAATCGGCTGTCTCGAGCATATACCCTGCTTCCCTCTCCTCTCCAACCTCTTGAGCCCAGGAGGCGGCGCAGACGAGGGCCGAGACCTCGGCGGCGAGGGTCGAAGGTGAAAACCCGCTGTGTTCCTCCCACCTGTCCTGTTCGGTAATGGGGCCTTCGCTGAGAAGGTACACGGCGGCCTTCTTGCACATGAGGTAATATTCGTCTCCCACCGCCCCCATCTTCTTAAGCCTCCAGGCGAGGACCACGGGAAGGGCGACCTCGTCGATCTGGACTCCGGTCCAGTAGGGTCTTCCGTCGAGCCACATGTTCTGCGGCCATGAGCCGTCGCCCCTCTGGGTGCCGGCGAGGAAGGCGAGGATCCTTACCGGGGCCGCCATGTCGCCCATGGCCATGAAGGCGAAGGCGGCGTTTACAAGGTCCCTGGGCCATACAAGATGATACCCAGCGCTCTCGCCGTCTCCCTTCGCCTCTCCCCAGGGTATGGATAGAGACGCTATAACGCCCCCGTGGGTCTTGTCCTCGTGGGCCTTCAGGACCATGGCGCTCTTGCGGTAAAGGGCGCCGCCGTCTCCGGATGCCCCGCTCAGGTCCTTGAGGCCCGCAAGATATCCCCTCCAGCCCTTTATGTACTCCTCCTCTATGGAGGCGTAGCCCCGTTCCATCGTCTTGAGGGCCTCCATTATGGCGCCTGTTTCGCTCGAAGAGAATGACAGGCAGAGAGTAAATTCCCTTTTCTTCGAGAGGTCGATTTCGGCAACGAGCGCGATGTTCCCATCCCCTGCGCCCTCAAAGGTCCTGTTGAGGCTGAAATGCCCCCTCAACTCATCCCAGCCGTCGGAAAAACCCGAATACCCGACCGAACTCCTGAGAAACCCTACGTCGGCGGTAAGCGCGCCGGCTATGTCGTCCCTCCAGGCAACGAGGAAGTCCCTGCCCCGGTAATTCAAAACTCGCCCGGAGTTGGCGTAGCCCATGTTCTTTATATGGGGGGCGAAGAGTATAAAAAGTTTCAAGTCCCCGGCAATACTCTCATGAGGCTCGAAGGATACCTTCATGACGAGGGACTGGCCGCCTGGGTCCGTGACGATCGATTTTACTATCCTGTATTTCGAGTTTTTCGCCGTGTTGGTCACCCTGAAGGCGAGGGCCCCGGGGTCTATGTATTCGATCGCGTGGAGGGTGTCTTTCTTTTCTTCGTTAAAAAAGGTCTTCCCGTCGGTTATGAGGAACTGCACGTCCTTTGTGTTGGCCGTGTCCACCGTGGGATAGAAGACCTCGGTGACGACCCCGTCTGCCATGGTAAACCAGACCCTCGAGGCGGGGTTGCAGGCGGTGCCCACACCGTGCTTTGAGGCGCGAGACCAGTTGGGCGCAAGGCCCGGCTTTCCAAAAGGCTCTCTCATGTGACGCTTTCTTGAGGAAACCTTTTTATAAAAAGGTTTCCTCAAACTCCTTCCAAAAATTTTTGGCTATCCTGTGGGGGGAGACCCCCCGGAAAATGAAATTCGCGTAAGAGGGGGTCTCCCCCCACAGGATAATCAGCTAAAAGTCTTTGAAGGGGGTTTGGGGGAAACTTTCTACAGAAAGTTTCCCCCGGAAAAGCCCCCCTTGAGCATCCCGGCCGCTTCTTTGTCCACAAGCCAGAGGACTTCTCCCCTGGAGTTGCGCGTTATCTGCGCCGGGAGTTCCTCTGGCGTGAACTCGCCTTCGAGGGCCCTTTTGAGGGTCTCTCGCTTGTCGCGGCCGCTTACGAGGAAGACGATCTTCCGAGCGTTATTTATGACGGCGGGTGTTAACGTTATCCTCGTCGTCTTGAGCTTTTCCATGTAGACCGCCGTAACGAGCTTCTTATCCTCCTTCAACGCCGTTGAGCCCGGAAAGAGGGAGGCCGTATGGCCGTCAGCGCCCATGCCGAGGAGTATGAGGTCAAATACCGGGAGTTTCCCCTCCTTGAGGCCGAAGGCCCGGCACAGTTCTTCGGAGTACTCTTCGGCGGCCTCCTCTCCAAGCTCCCCCTTTATCCTGTGCACGTTCTTCTGAGGAGGTTTTATGATATCGAGGAGGTTTACCCGGGCCGTCAGAAAATTACTCTCCGGGTCATCGGGGCCCACGGCCCGCTCGTCGCCCCAGAAAAAATTTACACTCCTCCAGTCTATCCTCTTAATGTATTCTTCTCTTGCAAGTTGCCCGTATAGACGCACGGGGGTGCCTCCACCTGAGAGCGCTACCGTGAAGACCCCCCTTTCCCTTATGCTCTTTCCGGCCGTCTCGACGAAGGTAGTAGCTGCCTTACGTGCGAGCGCGTCAATGTCTTTGCAGACGACGACCTTTTGTTCCTGAGAGGGCATATCTACGGGTTCTTCCATCTGCGCCCCTCCCTTTCGAGGAGCGCATCGGCGCTTCCCGGGCCCCATGAGCCAGGGGCGTAGTTGGGGAACCTCGGAGGCGGCTGTGCCCGCCAGCCCTCGAGTATCTTCGTTATGAATGCCCAGGAGTTCTCGATGCCCTCCTTGTGGGGGAAGAGCGTGGAGTCGCCGAGCATGCAGTCGAGAAGGAGCCTCTCGTAGGCCTCTGGTAGCTCCGTTGCGAAAGTATCGAGGTAGGAAAAATCCATGGTCACCTTCTCCATGTAGTTCGAGCTCCCCGGGCGTTTGACGTTGAACTGGAAGGCGATGCCCTCGTCGGGCTGGATCTTCAGGCTGAGGACGTTGGATTCCGGGCAGCCCGTCATGGTCTTGCTGAAGAGACAGAGGGGGACGTGCTTGAAGTTGACGTTTATCTCCGTGAGGTTTTTAGAGAGCCTCTTGCCCGTCCTGAGATAAAATGGCACGTCCGCCCACCTCCAGTTGTCTATGAGGACTTTTAGCGCCACGTAGGTCTCGGTTGCCGAGTCTTCTGCGACGCCCTTCTCCTCCCTGTAGGCGGCCACGCGCGCTCCTTCCATCTCTCCGCTTCCGTACTGGCCCCGGACCGTGGCCTCTGGCGCCTCCCCCGGCTCTATGTGGCGTAGCGACTGGAGGAGGTCTATCTTCCTCGACCTGATGCTGTCGGCCTCCATGTTTATGGGCGGCTCCATGGACACGAGGCTCAGGAGCTGGAGGAGGTGGTTCTGGACCATGTCCCTCAAAGTGCCCGCCTCTTCAAAGTACCTGCCCCGCCCCTCGACGCCCATGGTCTCGGCGGCCGTAATCTGAACGTGGTCGACGTACCTCCTGTTCCATATCGGCTCGTATATGCCGTTTGCGAACCTGAAGAAGAGGATGTTCTGGACCGTCTCCTTGCCGAGGTAGTGGTCTATCCTGTAAATTTGCTCCTCGTCGAAGTATTTCAGGGCAAGGTTGTTAAGGGACCTTGCGCTCTCGAGGTCCCTGCCGAAGGGTTTCTCTATTATTATCTTGGGAGGGTCTTTTTCCCCTTGCTTCGCCCCGGAGAGCCCGGCCGCCGAGAGCCTCTCTATTATGACGGGAAAAAAGCTCGGGGGGGTGGCGAGATAGAATATCTTGCTGCACACGGACCCCGAGGAGGAGTCGAGCCTGGTGAGCCTCTCGGCGAGCCTCGCGTATCCCCCGGGGTCGTCGAAACCGGACGATACGAACCACGTCCTATCCGCGAGGTCCTTTATATGCGCTCTCTCTACGGGCCTTACGTGCGAAAACTCCCCGATCGCCTCCCTGGCGAACTCCCTGTAGCCCTCGTCATCGAGCTTCCTTGTGGCGAGCCCCACGACGTTGAAGAGGTCGGGGAGGAGTTTCAGGTCCCGGAGCCTCAAAAGGGCCGGCAGGAGCTTCCTTCGAGTCAGGTCCCCCGTGGCCCCGAAGATTACCATGGTCGTGGGAGAGGGTCTTGAGTTTTCCATTTTTTCTTGAGGAAAACTTTTTGAAAAAAGTTTTCCTCAAACTCCTTTCAAAAACTTTTGGCTATTTATCCCGGGGAGGGAGACCCCCTCTTGCGCTAATTTCATCTCCCCGGGGGGTCTCCCTCCCCGGGATAGCCATAAGTCTTTGGAAAGGGGGTCCGGGGGGAAAACTTTCTTACAGATTGCGTCTCCCCCCGGAGGTCACTTCTTCACCCTGTGCCCGCCGAACTGTTGGCGCAGCGCCGCTATGGTCCTCGCGGCGAAGGGGTTCTGTTCCCTTGACTGAAGTCTATATAACAGGGACAGGGTGATTACCGGGCAGGCCACGTCCTTGTCGAGCTGGTCTGCCACGGTCCAGCGCCCCTCGCCCGAGTCCTCCACGTAGGCCTTTATGTCCTTAAGCTTCGGGTCATCTTTAAAGACCTCCTCGCTCAGTGCGAGGAGCCAGGACCTGATGACGCTGCCATGGTTCCAGAGGCGCGAAATCTTTTTGAGGTCGAGCCTGTATTCCGAGGCGTCAAGTAGTGAAAACCCCTCGGCGTAGGCCTGAAGGAGCCCGTACTCTATGCCGTTGTGTATCATCTTTACGTAGTGCCCCGAGCCGCTCGGCCCCATGTGAGCGTAGCCGTCCCTGGGCGCCAGGGTCTTGAAGACAGGATCGAGCCTCTTATAAGCCTTTCGCTCTCCTCCTATCATGAGGCAGTAGCCAACATCGAGGCCCCATACCCCTCCGCTCGTACCCACGTCAACGAAGGAGATGCCCTTTCGGGCGAGCTCGGCGGCCCTCCTTACCGAATCCTTGTAGTTGGAGTTGCCGCCGTCGATTATGCAGTCGCCCCTTTTGAGGTTCGCGACGAGTTTGCCGATAACCTCGTCTACGGGCCCTCCTGCCGGGACCATGAGCCAGACGTGTCTCGGGGGAGCGAGTTTCCTTACGAGCTCCTTTACAGAACGCGCCCCCGCGGCGCCCCTTCTTACGGCCTCTGCCACGGGCTTCCGGGTCCGGTTGTAGGCGACGACCTCGTGGTCCCCGGACTTGAGGAGCCTTGTAACCATGCTGAGGCCCATCTTCCCGAGGCCTATGAAACCTATCTGCATGATAGCTCTCCTTTAAAAACCGGTTGCTGGTATTTTGACGGTAAGGGAAAAATCCATTGCAAGGGACCGATAAAGCTGATGGAAAAAGGGGTTCAAGCTAAATATAGCAGGATTTCCCCCGATATCAACTTTACGGGTCTATTACCGGAGGGCGGCATGGCGAAAATGCCCTTTACGATGTTGGAAGCCGGTTCTACGGATGGAGCGGGGCGGTAAGGACAACTACCATGTCTACCGTGTTGCCCGGGTCGCCGTCGGGGTGGAAGGCGACTTCGAGGGTGTTATGGTCGAGCTTGTAGCGGTCCGTGTGGTCGGTGTAATGGGCGTAGCCAGAGGGGTCGGTCCTGAAGTGGTTCTGGCCGGTAAGCCCTGCTGGGGTCCTATTGCCAGTATCCTTGTCCACGAGCCATACGCTGTAGACGGAATCGGGCCTTAACCCTCTTACGTCCACGATAAGGAGCCTGTCCGAGGGCACGCGGGGCGCGTCCTTTATCGTCACCAGACCCCGGGCCTCGGTATCCGGGACCGCGGGTTTCATCTTTATCTCAACGGCCAATGCATCGGCCCCCGTGTAGAAGAGAGCGATGACGAAGAGAAGCACCAAAATGATTAGAACTTTCCTTCTTGACATAAGCGCCTTCTTCTTGAGGAACCCTTTTTATAAAAAGGGTTCCTCAAGCTCCTCCCAAAAATTTTTTGCTGCTTACCCCCTGGAGGGATAGCCAAAAGTCTTTGGAGGGGGTCAGGGGGAACCTTTCTACAGAAAGGTTCCCCCTGGTCTTTTAGCCTTGAGTTTCGCCTCTATGAAGTCCCTGTGGGTAACGTGAAGGAGGTCCGCTATCTTCCTCACCATGTGCTCCTCGTGCTTTTCCATCTCCTCGTCGGCGAATACCACCTGCCAGAGGAGCTCAACTATGTGGCGCTTCTCCTCGTAGGAGAAGCCCTTGTCCACGAGGAGGGTGAACTGGTATAAGGACACGCTCTCTCTGACCTCCTCCTCTGCCATCTCCACGAGCTCTTGAGTCTCGTCGGGGCTGAGGCCGAAGGTCTTCCCTACGGAGTGCGTGACAACGGCGCGCTCCTCTTCCTTTACCTCTTTATCCGCCCTCGTCACCTCTATGAGGAGGGCGGCGGTGGCGAGCCGGAGCGCCTCCTCGGTCGCCTCGCGGGAGGTGACCCCCTCGGCAGGGCGGATGCGTCTGTTGAAAAAGCCCTGTATGGACTTGAGCATGACTGGCCTTATACAAGCTTCCGTCCCTTGTTCAGCGGGCCGCGCAAGGCGTAACCGCCTCTCTTTACCTCTTCGAGGACGGCCTTCTTCGTGGAGGCGAAATTCTCCCTCGTAAGCTCGAATACCTTTCCCCTGTCGATGAACTCCTTTACGAGGTTCCTGTGGAGGGTGGCTACCACCGTCTTATCCGAGTTCAGCACTTCTTCGAGCATGGCCTTGAACTTCTCGCTCTTGAACTCCATGCTCCCGACCTCGTCTATGAAGACTACTTCCGCCCCCGGGAAACTATTGTAGAATACGTCGACTATCTCGTCTATCCCACGGACGTTTACTCCGTACCTGCCCACCCGCGGCCCTTCCTTTGTCTCCACCGAGGCGAGGGTCCTCTTTTCCCCTGATACCATGTCGATTATCTCAAAACCCCTCCTGCCGCCGTTCCTTATCTCCGGGGTCACGATCCCTGAGAGAGGGACTTCCCCCATCCCGTCTATTATATCCTTTATGAGCGTGCTTTTTCCACAGCCCGGTTTACCGGTTATAAAGATCTTCATGCGCCTTCAGCCACGGTTTTTTTT
>DATEAM010000081.1:0-2434 GCA_035288385.1 Thermodesulfobacteriota bacterium | reverse complement strand
GGTCCCGCCCCCCCGCCCCCCCTTCCGGATGCGGGCGGTGGGGCCGGGGGCCGGGGCCTCGAACCACCACTTTTTTTATTCACTACAGGTCTTTTACCCTGAACCTTTCAAAAACCTCCTTAATCCTTTTGGCCTCCCTTTCCGTCTCCCCGTCAGTCACCACGTACAGATCCCTTGACTCTGTCTTAAAACCTCGATAACATAAAAAAATCTTCAGACCCTTTTTGAAAGCCGTGACAAAACTTCTCATGAGGTATTGATGGATGTCTCGTCTTAAGGACGTTTTTCTGGCGCTTCTTTCCATCGCCTTCACCCCTTTTGTAATATTCGTATCCACGTCCAACAGGCTCTACGTCATAAACAGGACCGAGCTCGGCAATAACTACAGCGTGGTCCACCCCTTTTTATGGGCCTTCGCCGTTGTCACGGCCCTCGGGGTGGTCCTCTATCTCCTCTCGGGGAACCGTGTCGCAAGGTGGGCTCTCTGGCTCTATTACCTCGCGGGCCCCTTTTTCATCGTCTACTCTACGTTAAGGGGCGCGGGAGTCGGTTTTCTGGACGGGCCGTTGGGTCTTGCCGCGGGCCTCGTTGTCTTGTTCGCCATAACCACGGCACTCGCCCTCAAGGCCTCGTACAGGAAGGCGGCGGTCTTCTTCGCGGTTTTCCTGGTCCTCTTCGCCGCCCAGGATGTTTACTCCTTCAGCAAGGCCCTCTCGGCTACGCCTGTTGAAAGGCCAAAGACCCCGGTGGTTCAGAAGAGCGTGCCGGAAGGGCAGGGCCCTCCGAACGTCTATCTCCTCATCTTCGACGAATACCAGACGGACATGTTCGACCTTACGCTAACGCCGGAGATAAAGGCCGCCCTCGGCGGCTTCACCTACTACCCGGAGAACACCACTCTCTTCGGCAGGACGATGATGTCCATACCCTCCATGTTCACGGGCCTCACCTACGACTTCAAAACCCCCCAGGCCCGGTTCAGGGAGAAGCTCAACTCCGAGGACTCGATTACTTACATGCTCAGAGGGGCCGGGTACTCGGAGTTCGCCTACATAACCTACACGCTCCGCCACTTCCACTTCGCCCTCTTCGACCGGGTGACCGAGTCCGAGATGAAGGGGGTCTTCATACCCTATTCGGCCTTCAGGGAGCTCTGGGTCTATTCCAACCTCCCCCTTTTCATCTCCGAGAGGGTGTTAGGGACCGAGCGGGTAGGGCAGATAAAGGTCCGTAACTTCCTCCCCTACGACCTGACTCTTAGCGCGTACAAGATGTTCACAAGATACCTGGACGAGGAAAAGGACCTGCCCGGGAGCGGCCGCTTCACCTTCGTCCACGCCTTCCTTCCCCACTTCCCGTACATCTTCGACGAGGAGTGCGGCCTGCCCGAGGAGATTAAGGACGGGGACCCCGTGGCGCAGGCAAAGTGCACGACGAGGCTCATGGTGAAGTTCGTCGAGACATTAAAGGAGCTCGGCAGGTACGAAGACTCCCTCATAATAATCTGCGCGGACCACGGCGCCCGGTTCGTCGTCAACAGGGGCGGGCTTGTCGACGTGGAACACCTCGGGCTTTATTCGCCGGAGTGGAGCATGGCGAGGGCGCGGGCGTTGCTCCTCGTAAAGCCCCCGGGGGCTTCAGAGGCCTTCAGGGTCTCAGGGTTCGAGAGCTCGCTCCTCGACGTAGCCCCAACGATTGCAGAGGCAGTCTCCCGTGGCTCTGAGAGGGTCTTCGAGGGGACCTCCCTCCTCTCGGCGCTCCCCGAGGGGCGAAGGACGAGGAGGTATTACTTCTTCGACAAGAAGGGCCCCATCGAATGGACCGACGAGATGACTGCCTTCACCATTGAGGGGAGAAGGATAAGGAAGGACGGGGTCATAAAACTCGAGAACAACCCTCCTAACATAAGAAGATGAGGCGAGGTAAAGGGGGATGCCCTTGACCTCTTCCCTTCCGAGGGCGAGGGGGCCTGTCCCTCACCCGGAAGGAAACCCGGCGGGCGTCCCCTTTTTCTTGCCCCTTACACCGGGCTCAAAAAACCCATACCAATGGACTAACCAACTTGACTGTGCTATATTTTAAAAAGTCATAGAAACCCTTTTCCAGGGGAGGGTGCAATGTCGAGCTTAAAAGGAAATATGGAAAAACCTTTCATCCGACCTTATACATTTCTCGTAAGCCTCTTTTTTCTCCTGATTTTTTCAGCTTACCCTATATCGGCCCATGCGGGGGAAGACCCTGGGGTAAGGTCTATCGAGGCAAAAGGTTTCGCAACCATTACAGGGGCCGACACCGTGGGGGCGAGGGAGGCGGCCGTTCAAGACGCCCTCATGAAGGCCGTCGAGGAGGCCGTAGCCACGATTGCAGCCCCGGAGGCGATAGCGGAAAACTACGAGGCCTTGAGCGAGAAGGTCTACACAAAGACCCTCGGCTA
>DATEAM010000080.1:0-4149 GCA_035288385.1 Thermodesulfobacteriota bacterium | reverse complement strand
TCGGCCACCCAGGCGACGTTCTCAACGTTAAGAGGGTGTACGGCGAACAGGAGCGCCGCCGCAAAGGCGACCCACCTCTTCGAGCCGAGCCTCACTACGACGGCGAAGACGAGACAGGCGTTAAGGGCGTGGAGGATTACGTTAGTGAGGTGAAAGCCCCTGGGGTCAAGCCCCCATAGGGCGCGGTCGAGGGAGTAGCTAAGGATGTGAAGGGGGGCGTAGTTTCCGAGGACGGTCTTCGTGAATATCGCCTTGAGGTTCGAGAGGGTGAAGCTGAAGATGTAGACGTTATTGAGCACGTACTCGTCGTCATCCCAGGAGCCGAGGAACTCGAAGCCCGTGCTCTTCCAGTAGAGCAGGACCGCCAGGACAAAGATCGCCGCATAGAAAACCACCGGGCTCCAACTCCTGCCGCCCTTCAGGTCATAACCCATCATGTCTTCTCTTTATCATATATAAAAGGAGTTCCATTATAAAAAAATTCCGCTACTCTTTCAATCTTTGGGGGAAACTTTCTGTAGAAAGTTTCCCCCAAGCCCCCTTCAAAGACTTTTGGCTATTTATCCTGAGGAGGGAGACCCCCTCGTAAGAATATTTCTTTCACGGGGTCTCCCTCCTCAGGATAGCTAAAAATTTTTGGAGAGAGTTTGAGAGAACCTTTTTATAAAAAGGTTCTCTCAAAAACAGGTCCCCCCCGGCAATCTTGACCGGGTTACTGGAATGTGTTAATTTTTAATAGTTTAGGGAAAAAACTCTTATATGACACGGATAAAACACAACCGGAGGGCTCGTAGTCCTTTGTCGTTTATGCACCCCTTGGTGTTCCTCCTGACAATCCTTGTTGCCTTTGCCGGCTGCACGTCCAACAACCCCTATCGTTCCTCTGAGAAAGACAAGAGGATCTTTTACTCCACTTTCATCGAGCCTCCGAAGCACCTCGACCCCGGGAGGTCTTACAGTTCCGACGAGTACAGGATAATAACCCAGATCTACGAACCGCCCCTGCAGTACCATTTCCTGAAGCGCCCCTACGAGCTCATCCCCCTTACGGTGGAGGCGGTGCCCGAGCCCGTATATTTCGACTCCAGGGGTAGTAAGCTCCCGCAGGACGCCGCCCCTGACAGGGTCGCCAGGGCCGTATATGAGATGAAGATAAATAAGGGAATAATGTACCAGGACCACCCGGCCTTTGCCGTTGACAGTGACGCAAGGCCCCTGTACATGGACCTTACTGAGGAGGACATCGAGGGCATCGACGAGACAAGGGACTTCCCCGTAAAGGGCACGAGGGAGCTTGCCTCCGACGACTACATACTCCAGATAAAGCGTCTCGCGGACCCCCTCGTGGAGAGCCCGATACTACCCATACTCGAAAAATACATCCTGGGCCTGCGGGAGCTCTCCGTCAAGATGAGGGAAGACCTCGAGGAGACAAGGCGTCAGAGGAAAGAGGCGGCGGGGCCGGCTTACAACCAGACGACGGACGAGAGGGCCAACCCCATAGTCTTCGATTACGGAAAATACGACCTGCCCGGGGTAGAGAGGGTGGACGAGCGCACGTACAGGGTGATACTGAAGACAAAGTACCCGCAATTCAGGTACTGGCTCGCCATGCCCTTTTTCTCCCCCATGCCCGAGGAGGCCGTGAGGTTCTACCGTCAGGGAGTGCTCCTGGAAAGGAACATAACCCTCGACAGGTTTCCCATAGGCACCGGGCCCTTTGTCATGGACGCCTACGACCCTAACATGGAGATAGTCCTTGCGAGGAACGAGAACTTCCGCGGCGAGGAGTACCCGCGAGACGGCGAAGAGGGGGACCGTGAAGCGGGCCTTCTCGAGGACGCCGGAAGGCCGATGCCCTTCATAGACAGGGTCGTCTACAAACTCGAAAAAGAGGCGATACCCCGGTGGAACAAGTTCCTCCAGGGCTACTACGACAACTCCGGCATAACGGCGGAGAGCTTCGACCAGGCCATCACCGTCTCGGCCGCCGGCAGGGCCGAGCTTACCGAAGAGATGCAGGAGAGCGGGATCCGGCTCCACACCTCTGTAGAGCCATCGACCTATTACGCGGGGTTCAACATGCTCGACGACGTAGTCGGGGGCTACGGCCCGGAAAAGAAGAAACTCCGCCAGGCCATCTCCATCGCCCTCGATTACGAGGAGTTCATAGAGATATTCAATAACGGCCGGGGCATCCCCGCCCACTCGCCCCTGCCCCCGGGCATCTTCGGCCGCCTCGAGGGCAAGGATGGCATAAACCCCCGCGTGTACGACTGGGACGCCGGGAGGGAAAGACCCGTGAGGAGGTCCATCGAATACGCGAGAAGACTCCTGGAGGAGGCCGGATACCCCGGGGGCAGGGACCGCGAGGGAAGGCCTCTTACCATAACCTTTGACAACCCCTGGACCGGGGCCGAGTTCACGCCATTCATAAACTGGTACATAAAGAGATTGAAGCTCCTCGGCATTCAGCTCGAGAACAGGACCACGGACTATAACAGGTTCCAGGAGAAGATGCTCAAGGGAAACTTCCAGTTCTTCGTCTGGGGCTGGAACGCCGATTACCCCGACCCGGAGAACTTCTTCTTCCTCCTCGTAGGCTCGAACAGCAAGGTCAAATACCAGGGCGAGAACGTGGCCAACTACGACAACGACGCCTTCGACGGGCTCTTCAAGGAGATGGAGAACATGGACAACGGCCCCGAGAGGCTCGAGATAATAAGGGAGATGACTCGAATCCTGCAGGAAGACTCCCCCTGGGTATGGGGCTACCACCCCGTGGCCTTCGGGCTCTACCACGCCTGGGCGGGCAACGTGAAGCTCAACGCCATGGCCAACAACACGGTAAAGTACCTCAAGGTCGACGCCGAAACGAGGAACTCTCTCAGAGAGGAGTGGAACAGGCCCAACTACCGGCCCGTGGCGGCCCTGGCGGTTATCCTCTTCATAGCCTCCGTACCTGCTATAATATCGGCACGGAGGAAAAGGCGCTGAGGGGAACTTTTTGTAAAAAGTTCCCCTCAGACTCCCCTTTTGGAGAAACCTTTTTGAAAAAAGGTTTCTCCAAACCTCTTCCAAAAACTTTTGGCTATTTCCCGGCAGGCGGCCACGCAGCAGGAAATAGCCAAAAGTCTTTGGAAAGGGGGTCCGGGGGGAAACCTTTCTTACAGATTGTGTTTCCCCCCGGAAAACATGCTCGCATACATAATAAGAAGAATCCTTTACGCCATACCCATAGTCCTCGGCGTCAACATCCTGACGGCGGTGCTCTTCTTCTACATAAACACCCCTGACGACATGGCGCGCCAGATACTCGGGGCGAAGAACCTGACGCCCGAGGCGGTGGAGAACTGGAAGAGGGACCACGGCTACGACCTGCCCACCTTCATAAACGCGGAGGAGGAGGGCCTTTCCGCCCTGACCCAGACCGTCTTCTTCCAGAAGTCCGTGCCGCTACTCTGGTTCGACTTCGGGCGCTCCGACAGGAACAACATAGACATAGGGGGCGAGATAAAAAAGCGCATGTGGCCGAGCCTCGCCATAAGTGTCCCCACCTTCACGGCCGCCGTCGTCATAAACCTCTTCTTCGCCATGATACTCGCCTACTACAGGGGCACCTATCTCGACCTCTCCGGGGTGGTGGTATGCGTCATGATGATGAGCATATCGGCCCTCTTCTACATAATAAGCGGCCAGTACATACTGGGGAAGGTCCTCAGGCTCTTCCCCATATCGGGCTACGATACGGGCATACACTCCCTTAAGTTCATGGTGCTGCCAGTTGTCATAGGTGTTGCGGGCTCCACGGGAGCGGGCATAAGATTCTACAGGACGGTATTCCTCGAGGAGACGGGAAAGGACTATATAAGGACGGCAAGGGCCAAGGGGCTCTCCGAGGGCAAGGTCCTTTTCAAGCACGCCCTAAAAAACGCCATGATCCCCGTGCTCACCAACGTCGTCGTCTCCATCCCTTTCCTCTTTTACGGGAGCCTCATAATGGAGACCTTCTTCGCCATACCCGGGCTCGGCAGCTTCACCATAGACGCCATACAGTCACAGGACTTCGCCATAGTGAGGTCCATGGTCTATCTCGGCTCCATACTCTACATCGCAGGGCTCATACTTACGGACATAAGCTATACGCTC
>DATEAM010000079.1:0-7611 GCA_035288385.1 Thermodesulfobacteriota bacterium | reverse complement strand
CCCCCGGCCCCCCTCTCCAAAGACTTCTGGCTATCTTGAGGAGGGAGACCCCCAAGAGATGAAATTCGCGCAGGAGGGGGTCTCCCTCCTCAAGATAAATAGCAAAAAGTTTTTGAAAGGGAGTTTGAGGGAAAACTTTTTTCAAAAAGTTTTCCCTCAATAAAAGGACACGATGGAAAATAACGAGACAAACGAACTAAAAGAGGTAATAAAGACCCATAAGAAAGAGGAGAAGAGGCACAAGCACGTCCGCGAGACCTTCGAGGCGATAGGAATCGCGTTGGTCCTCGCCCTCATCGTGAGGGCCTTCTTTCTCCAGGCCTTCAAGATACCCTCGAGCTCCATGGAGGACACCCTCCTCATAGGCGACCACATCATAGTGAGCAAGTTCTCCTATGGGCTGCAGGTCCCCAGGCCGGCCATGATAAAGGTCCTCGGCGTCACGGTGCCCTTCTTCGAGACACGGCTTGTGAACACCTGGGGGGAGATCAAGCGGGCAGACGTCGTTGTCTTCCGGTTCCCCGGGGACAGGACCAAGGACTATATAAAGAGGGTGGTGGGCCTTCCTGGCGACACCGTGGAGGTGCGCGACGACGTCATATACCTGAACGGGAGGAGATGGGAAGACCCCTGGGGCATATACAAGGGCGGCGTCTATGGTTTCGACGCCCATAAATCGAGCTTCTTCGGCCCCTATACCGTCCCCAACGGCCATGTCTTCGCCATGGGGGACAACCGCGACAGGAGCTATGACTCGAGGTACTGGGGCCCCGTGCCCATAAGGGACATCAAGGGCAAGGCCTTCATAATCTACTGGTCCTGGGACAGTGACAGCCACTGGGTGAGGTTCGACAGGATAACGAAGGCGATACGGTAGCCGTCTCTTAAAAAATTCATTGAAGCTTTCATCCTTTGATGTTATAAGGCGTGGGGGGGCTGGACAGGGGGTTTGTCGAGTTATTTCGCGTGCTTTGGGAGTTTTTCCGAACATCCAACCGGGACGGTGCGAGATGACGGAGAAGAGAAGATTCGAGGACCTCGCAGACGAGTTCATCGAGTACCTTGCCGTTGAAAAAAACTCCTCCGTCCATACGAGGCTCGGCTACCAGAGGGACCTGAACCAGTTCCTCGCCTTCTTAAAAGAGGGGGGCCGGGGGGAGCGGGGGGGGCGGGATGGTCGGGATATCGAGGTGGACGGCGTCGGCGAGGATGACGTAAGGGCCTTTGTCTACAGGCTCCACGCCGACCACAAGAAGGTATCCATAGCGCGCAAGATTTCCTCCATAAGGTCCTTTTTCAAATTTCTCGTAAGGAAGGGTTTTGTGGAGAAGAACCCGGCGGAGCTCGTCCCCACCCCGAAGGTGGAGAAGTTCCTGCCACCGGTATTGACCGTCGAAGAGGCCGAGAGCCTCGTCCATGCCCCCAAGGCCCCCGGGGCCCCCGGGGGCCTTGGGAACAAGGCCCATGGAGCCGAAAACGTACTGAGGGACCTCGCCATACTCGAGACACTCTATTCCTCGGGCATAAGGGTAAGCGAGCTTACGGGGCTCGATGTCAGGGACGCCGATCTTGCCTCCGGGACGATGAGGGTCCTCGGAAAGGGCGGAAAGGCACGCATAGCGTTTCTCGGCAGATACGCCGCAGGGTCCCTCGGCGCCTATCTTAAGGCCCGGGGCACCTTGACATCGCGCGCAAGCGAACCTTTATTTACAGGCAGGGCCAACGGGCGTATCTCCGAAAGGACGGTCCAGAGGCTCGTTAAAAAATACGTCGCCTTAAGCGGGATAAACAAGACCCCCACGCCTCATTCACTGAGACACAGCTTCGCCACACACCTTCTTGACGCGGGGGTCGATTTAAGGAGCATACAGGAGATGCTCGGACACTCGAAGCTCTCCACCACCCAGAGGTACACCAAGGTGGGCATAACGAGCCTCATGGAGGCCTACGACAGGGCCCACCCGAGGGCGAAGTCCGGGGGGTCTTGAGCTTGGAGGGAGGTTGATTTGACGACCGGCATCAGAGGCACGACCATTATCGCCGTAAGGCGCGACGGGAAGGTGGCCATAGCCGGTGACGGCCAGGTAACCATGGGTACTACCGTCATGAAGAGGGGCGCGGTGAAGATACGCAGCATGCGCGAGGGCAAGGTCCTCGCCGGCTTCGCCGGCTCCACGGCCGACGCAATGACCCTTTTCGACAAGTTCGATGGGAAGCTCGAGGAGTACAGGGGCAACATCACGCGCGCGGCAGTGGAGCTCGCCAAGGACTGGAGGACGGACAGGATCTTAAGGAGGCTCGAGGCGCTCCTCATAATCGCCGACAGGGACCACACCTTCATCATCTCCGGGAGCGGGGACGTCATAGAGCCTGAAGACGGCATAGCCGCCATCGGCTCAGGCGGGGCCTATGCCTCTGCCGCCGCGAAGATGCTCATGAAGCACACGGACCTCGACGCCAGGTCCATAGTCAAGGAGTCGTTGGCCGTTGCGGCGGAAATCTGCATCTACACGAACGATAATATTTCGGTGGAAGAATTATCTTAGCCCCGCTGCCCTGTGCTTAAGACAAAAGGTGAAAGGACGATGAAGAGTTTTACGCCGAGAGAGATAGTATCCGAGCTCGATAAATACATAATAGGCCAGGCCCAGGCCAAGAGGGCCGTGGCCATCGCTTTGAGGAACCGCTGGCGACGCCAGCAGGTAAGGCCCGAGCTCAGAGACGAGATAGCCCCGAAGAACATCATCATGATAGGCCCCACCGGCGTGGGAAAGACCGAGATATCGAGGAGGCTCGCCAAGCTCGCCCAGGCCCCCTTCGTGAAGGTGGAGGCGAGCAAGTTCACCGAGGTGGGTTACGTGGGCAGAGACGTGGAGAGCATCATACGCGACCTCACAGAGCTCTCCGTAAAGATGGTCAAGGACGAGGAGAAGGCCAAGGTCCAGGTAAAGGCGCGCGAGTCCGCCGAAGAGAGGCTCCTCGACTGTCTCCTCCCTCCTGTCACCGCCCCGCCCTTCCAGAGCGTGGACGCCGAAAGGCTCGGCAAGGAGAGGGAGCTTCAGAAGACCACCAGGGAGAAGCTCAGGAGTCGGCTGCGCGAAGGCAAGCTCGACGACAGGACCGTGGATGTGGAAACAACGGAGCAGAAAATGCCCATGATAGAGATCCTTGGCGCATCGGGCACCGAGGAGATGGACATGAACCTCAAGGACATGTTCTCCAACATCTTCCCCAAGAAGACAAGGAAGAGGAAACTCAAGGTCCCCGAGGCCTTCGAGGTCCTCGCCGCCGAAGAGGCCCACAGGCTCATAGACATGGACAAGGTCTACAAGGGCGCCGTGGAGAGGGTCGAGCAGTCGGGCATAGTCTTCATAGACGAGATAGACAAGATAGCCGGCCGCCAGGCCGGCTCCACCCCGGACATATCGAGGGAGGGGGTGCAGAGGGACCTCCTGCCCATCGTGGAGGGCTCCACGGTGAACACCAAGTACGGCATGGTCAAGACGGACCACATACTCTTCATAGCCTCGGGCGCCTTCCACGTCTCTAAGCCCTCGGACCTGATACCCGAGTTCCAGGGGCGCTTCCCCATAAGGGTGGAGCTCGAGACCCTCGTCGAGGACGACTTCGTAAGGATACTCACGGAGCCCAAGAACGCGCTCCTCATGCAGTACAAGGAGCTCCTGGAGACCGAGCGTATCGAGATAGAATACACCGGCGACGCCGTGCGCGAGATAGCCTCCATAGCCGCGCAAGTCAACGACAGGATGGAGAACATCGGGGCGAGGAGGCTCCATACGGTAATGGAGCACGTCTTCGACGAGATATCCTTCTCCGCCCCCGACTCCGAGGCCAAGAAGATAGTCATAGACAGGAAGTACGTCCAGGACAGGCTTTCCAAGATACTCAAGGACGAGGACCTCTCCAGGTACATCCTCTAATCGCCAGATACCGGGTCCCCTTGAGGGTGTTTCGCACAGACACGGGTTGACGCCCCGGCCTTTGAATCTTCCGTGACGGATATGAAGAAAAACATAGAAAAGATAAAAACGCTCTTCGAGGCCCTTCCTTATATAAGGAAGTTCTACAAGAAGACCGTGGTCATAAAGTACGGCGGGAGCGCCATGATCGAGGAGGACTTGAAGAAGAGCTTCGCCCGCGACATCGTGCTCCTGAAGTACGTGGGCATAAACCCCGTCATCGTCCACGGCGGGGGTCCCCAGATAGGGGAGTTTCTCGCGAGGCTCGGGAAGGAGACCAAGTTCGTAAAGGGCATCCGCGTTACCGACACGGAGACCATGGACATCGTGGAGATGGTCCTCGTGGGCAAGATAAACAAGGAGATAGTGGGCCTCATCAACTTATACGGGGGCCGCGCCGTCGGGCTCGGAGGAAAGGACGGAAGCCTCGTGAAGGCGAAGAGACTCAAGATCCGCGGAGAGGAGATGGGCCTTGCAGGGGACGTGGAGAGCATAAACCCCGGGGTGATAAAATCCCTGGAGGACAACAACTTCATACCCGTAATCGCCCCCGTGGGCGAGGGCGAGGATGGTCTCAGCTACAACATAAACGCGGACCTCGTCGCAGGCAAGATAGCCTCGGCCCTCAAGGCCGAAAAACTGATACTCCTTACCGACGTGGAGGGGGTCCTCGACAGGGACAAGAAGCTCATATCCGTATTGAGCCTGTCTGAAGCGAGGAAACTCATAACCAGCAAGGTGGCATCCGGGGGCATGATACCGAAGATCAACTGCTGCATAGAGGCCGTGGCCTCCGGGGTCTCTACGGCCCACATAATAGACGGCAGAATCGAGCATTCGGTCCTCCTCGAGGTCTTTACAGACTCGGGAATCGGGACCGCCATAGGGCTGAGGAAAAAGTAAAATATCCAGAAATCCGGGCAAGGCGGCTGGCGGGATTCCTCCCGCCAGAAATTTTTTTCAGGGGTCATCTGATTTGAACAACAAGGAGATAATAGGGCTTACCGCGCGCCACGTGGCCAACACCTACGCGCGTTTCCCCGTGGCCATAGTCAGGGGTTCGGGCACGAGGGTATGGGACGCCGACGGGAAGGTCTACCTCGACTTCACCGCCGGGCTCGCCGTGTGCAACCTCGGGCACTGCCACCCGGCCGTCGTCAAGGCCGTAAAGGGGCAGGTCGAAAAGCTCATACACATATCCAACCTCTACCACATAGGCCCTCAGGCCGAGCTCGCGAGATTGCTTACGGAGAACTCCTTCGCGGACAAGGTGTTTTTCTGCAACTCCGGGGCCGAGGCGAACGAGGCGGCCATAAAGCTCGCCAGGAAGTTCTTCAGCACGAGGAAGGAGAACAAGTTCAAGGTGGTGACCATGGAGAAGTCCTTCCACGGCCGAACCTTCGCGACTCTCGCGGCCACGGGCCAGGAAAAGGTCCGCAAGGGCTTCGAGCCCCTCCTCGAAAAGTTCACCTACGTCCCCTTTAACGACCTCTCCTCGGTGGAAGAGGCAATGGACGAAACGACGGCCGCCGTCCTCGTGGAGCCCATACAGGGCGAGGGCGGGGTTAACGTCCCGGAAGCCGGCTACTTAAAGGGCCTGAAGGGGCTATGCGAGGCAAAAGGCGCGCTCCTCATGTTCGACGAGGTGCAGGTAGGCGTAGGAAGGACGGGTAAACTCTTCGCCCACGAGCACTACGGCATAACGCCGGATATAATGACGCTGGCAAAGGGCCTTGGAGGGGGGGTGGCCATCGGGGCCATGCTCGCAACAGATGATGTGGCCCGTGCCTTCACCCCCGGAACCCACGCCTCGACCTTCGGAGGGAACCCCCTTGCAACGGCCGCAGGCGCCGCAGCCATCAAGGCCGTCCTCGATGAAGGCATACTCGAAAACTGCCGCGAGGCGGGGGACTATCTCTTCGGGAAGCTAACGGGCCTCAAGGAAAGATACGCCTTCATAAAAGAGGTGAGGGGAAAGGGCCTTATAATCGGCATGGAGCTTACCGTTAAGGGGACCGATATAGTGCAAAAGTGCCTCGAAAAGGGGCTCCTCATAAACTGCATAGGGGAGAATATCCTGCGCTTCATACCCCCTCTTATAGTAACTACCGCGGAGGTCGACGAGATGATGGGGGTATTGGAAGAGGTTCTCGAGGACTTGATGCATAAGTTGGATGAAAGAAAATAAAAGGGCATAATTCGCTGCAAATTGAATCTATTGTCAACAAGCCTCTTCAAAATTCCCTCCCCCTTGATGGGGGAGGGCGAGGGTGGGGGTGAATAAATCTTGACCCGCAAATCCACCGTTATCTCTAAAAATCTCAGAAAGAACGCAACCGAAGCGGAAAATCTTTTATGGAGATATCTTCGGTCGAAACAGTTGGAAGGATTAAAATTCAGAAGACAGGAACCTGTAAGCGATTATATAGTGGACTTTGTTTGTTTTGAAAAACGAATAATAATAGAGGTTGACGGCGGACAACATGCTTTGGATAAAGACAGAGATGACAAAAGGGATAGATGGCTTAAAGAGCAGGGTTTTAAGGTTTTACGTTTTTGGAATAATGAGGTGTTGGGCAATATAGAAGGGGTATTTGAAACAATAGGAAAGAATTGTCAATCGCACCCTCCCCTCTCTCCCCTCCCATAAAGGGAGGGGAGGCTGTAGCAGAAATTTTTAACAAGCGACCTTGTCGAAAAGCTTAACCACGATTCCGAGCATAAACGTAAAAAACCCGAGGGATAATTTTTAAATGCATCTACTCACCATATCGGACCTCAAAAAAGAGGATATAGACGGCCTCCTGGAGAGGGCCTCGAACCTTAAGGAGAGGCACAGGAAGGGCATACCCCATAATCCCCTTCGGGGAAGGGTCCTCGGTTTAATTTTCGAAAAGTCCTCCACCAGAACCCGCGTCTCCTTCGAGACCGCCATGTACCACCTCGGGGGCAGCGCCATATTCATAAGCCATCGGGACTCCCAGATAGGACGGGGAGAGCCGATAAAGGACACCTCCCGAGTCATGTCGAGGTACGTGGACGCCGTGGTCATAAGGACCTTCGGACACGAGATAATAGAGGAGTACGCGCACTACTCCACGGTCCCCGTAATAAACGGGCTCACGGACACGCACCACCCCTGCCAGGTCCTCTCCGACATAATGACCGTCGTGGAGAAGAAGGGCGGCTACAAGGACATAAAGGCCTCCTGGATAGGCGACGGGAACAACATGGCGAACTCCTGGATAGAGGCCGCCGGTGTTTTGGGTTTCGAGCTAAAGCTCGCCTGCCCCGAAGGCTACCGCCCCGACGCCGGGGTCCTTAAACGCGCCGGGTCGAAAATAGAGCTCGTCAGGACCCCCGATGAGGCGGTCCGGGGTTCAGACGTCCTCAACACCGACGTCTGGGCCTCAATGGGCCAGGAGGATGAGGCGGAGAAGAGGAGAAAGGCCTTCGAAGGGTTCACGATAGACGCAAGGCTCCTCGGCCTCGCCAAAAAGGACGCCCTCGTGATGCACTGCCTGCCCGCGCACAGGGGCGAGGAGATAACCGAAGAGGTGCTCGAAGGGGCGAACTCCGTAATATGGGACCAGGCCGAGAACAGGCTCCACATGCAGAAGGCCATACTCGA
>DATEAM010000078.1:0-15317 GCA_035288385.1 Thermodesulfobacteriota bacterium | reverse complement strand
TGGGGGAAACCTTTCTTCAGAAAGGTTTCCCCCAGTAAAAAAATGAAAAAATCCTTCTTCATAACCGGAACGGACACTGGCGTGGGCAAGACCACGGTGGCCGCGGGGCTCGCCTCGGCCTTCAGGAAAAAGGGGCTTGCCGTCGGGGTGATGAAGCCCGTTGAGACGGGCTGCGTCGAAAAAGACGGGGCCCTCGTCCCGGCCGACGCCATTAGGCTGAAGGAGGCCTCTGGGTGCAAAGAGCCCCTCGACATAATAAACCCTTACAGGTTCGCCCCACCCGTAGCCCCCAACGTGGCGGCGCGCTCCGCAGGGGTGGAAATAGACCTTGAGGTAATAGTTAGCTGCCTCAGCACCCTCACCAATTCATATGACGTAGTCATCGTGGAAGGCGCCGGGGGGCTCATGTCGCCTGTTACGGACACCGAGACCATGGCCGACCTCGCCCGCTACCTCACCACCCCCATCGTAATAGTCGCCCCCTCGAGGCTCGGCGTCATAAACCACACCCTCCTTACGGCCCTCGCGGCAAGGACCACGGGGGTCCAAGTCGCCGGGGTCATCCTCAACCACCCGGCACCAGGAGACACGGGCCCGGAAAACAACCTCGAAGAGATAGAAAGGTTTACCGGGATAAGAGTGCTCGGCGAGATAGCTTACAAAAAAAACGGCGCCCCCGACCTGAGAGACGCCGCTCAAAGACTCCTGGGGGGAACTTTTCTACAGAAAAGTTCCCCTCAAGGGTTCCTTTAACTGGCGGCCTCATTGGACTGGGCCACCGTGTAGTTGAGTCTCCCGCCGGCGAGTATCATCTCCACCTGCGTCGGGGAGTAGTCGTGCTTGAGGGTTATCTCCGTGCCCTTGGTGAGGTTCTTCAAGGTAACCGTGTCTCCGGAGGAGAGGGCCTTCTTGAGGTCTTTGATCTCGAGAGCGTCGCCCTGGTCTATGGAGTCGTAGTCTCCGGGGTTCTCGAAGGTAAGGGGGAGTATCCCGAAGTTGACGAGGTTGGCCTTGTGAATCCTGGCGAAGCTCTTGGCGATGACGGCCTTTATCCCGAGGAACATGGGGCAAAGGGCCGCGTGCTCCCTCGATGAGCCCTGTCCGTAGTTCTCTCCTCCCACGACGAAGCCGCCGCCTTCGGACTTGGCCTTCTCGTGGAACTTGGGGTCTATGGCGGAGAAGACGGACTCCGAGTACTTGGGGACGTTGCTCCTGTACTTGAGCCACGTGCCGGCCGGGGTTATGTGGTCGGTAGTTATATTGTCATCGAGCTTTATGAGGACCTTTCCGGCAAGGCTCCCCGTCAGGGGCTTCGCTATGGGGAGCGAGGCGATGTTCGGGCCTTTTACGACCGTTACCTTTTCGGGGTTCTTCGCCGGGGGAATTATCATGGAGTCGTCCACGAGGAACTTCTCCGGCGTCTTTATCTTCGGGTATTTCCCGAGCTTCCTCGGGTCCGTTATCACGCCGTATATGGCCGCGGCCACGGCCGTCTCCGGGCTGCACAGATGGACCTTCGCGTTCTTGGTGCCGCTTCGGCCCTCGAAGTTCCTGTTAAAGGTCCTCAATGAAACGCCTCCGGAGGATGGAGACTGCCCGTTGCCTATGCAGGGTCCGCACGTGGACTCGAGTATCCTCGCCCCCGCCTCTATCAGGTGCGCGAGGCCCTTGTTCAGCGATATCATGTCGAGGACCTGTCTCGATCCGGGGGATATGGTCATGCTCACGTCGGGGTGGACCTTTTGGCCTTTCTTGTGCATTACCTCCGCCACGAGCATAAGGTCCATGTAGGAGGAGTTGGTGCAGCTGCCCACGCACACCTGGTCCACCTTCATCCCCTCCAGCTCCGATACCTTGACCACGTTATCGGGCATGTGGGGCTTGGCTATCATGGGCTCGAGCTCGTCGAGGTCTATCTCTATCTTCTCGTCGTACCCGCAATCGGGGTCGGGTGTAAGCCCCGACCAGTCGGCCTCCCGGCCCTGGGCCTTGAGGAACTCCCTGGTTATCTCGTCGCTCGGGAATACGGAGGTCGTGGCGCCGAGCTCTGCGCCCATGTTGGTTATGGTGGCGCGCTCCGGAACGGAGAGGCTCTTCACGCCCTCCCCCCCGTACTCGATTATCTTGCCCACGCCGCCTTTTACGGAGAGTCTCCTCAGGAGCTCGAGTATCACGTCCTTGGCCGATACCCAGGGCTGGAGCTTGCCCTTGAGCTCTACGAGCACCACCTTGGGGAAGGTGAGGCTGAAGGGCCCCCCGCCCATGGCTACGGCCACGTCGAGTCCGCCGGCGCCTATGGCGAGCATCCCGAGCCCCCCGCACGTGGGGGTGTGGGAGTCGGAGCCGAGCAACGTCTGGCCGGGCACGCCGAACCTCTCCAGGTGCACCTGGTGGCATATGCCGTTTCCCGGTCTCGAGAAGTATATGCCGTACTTGGCGGCGAGTGTCTGGAGGAACCTGTGGTCGTCGGCGTTCTCAAACCCCCCGTACTGAAGCGTGTTGTGGTCCACGTAGCTTACGGACTTCTTTGTCCTTACCCTCGGGACCCCCATGGCCTCGAACTGGAGATAGGCCATGGTGCCCGTTGCGTCCTGCGTAAGGGTCTGGTCCATCCTTATGTTTATTTCCTTGCCCTGAACCGGCTCACCGGATATTAAATGGCTCTCTATTAGTTTTTGAGCGACGTTCTTACCCACTTTGTTCCCTCCTTCGATGGCTTATGAAATTATTATTCCTTACATATTATAACTTGAAAAGTGCGCGGGATTCCATTGAAAATGGATTTCCTTATCAAACACGCCGACTTGCGCTGGAAGGCTTATAAAGATATATGAAAAGGGCTAAAAAGTCAACCGAAGAATTCCGGGGGGGGGGAACCTTTCTGAAGAAAGGTTCCCCCCCGGACCCCCCTTCCAAAGACTTTTGGTTATTTTCCCGTAGGCGGCCACCCAACCAGGCATAACTAAAAGTTTTTGGAAGGAGTCTGAGGAAACCTTTTTACAAAAAGGTTTCCTCAGTTGAGGGGAACTTTTTTCAAAAAGTTCCCCTCAATATGCTATAATTTCAAGTTACTGAAGTCTTAACCAGGCGAATATTATTAAGAAATGGCGTTATCCGCAGAAGACAAGAACTCATACTCCATCGAGAGGGCCGTTTTTGCCGTCTCGGGGCTTGAGGCGGGCGCGGGAGTTACCCTCTCGGGGCTTGCCGGCTCGGCTCAGGCCTTCTTCCTCGCCTCCGTCTTCAAGGCCGAGCGAAGGCCCCTCCTGGCAGTTCTTCCCACGGCGGAGGCCGCCGAGGGGTTTTGCTCCGACCTGAAATTCTTCCTCGGCGCCGAAGACGTCTCTTTCTACCCGGCTACCGAAGTGCTCCCCTTCGACACCCAGCCAATCCACCAGGAGATACTCGCATCGAGGACCGAGTTCCTCTTCAAGCTCCTCGATGTCAGGGGTCCAACTCTTATGGTCACTTCCGCGGACAACCTGATGGAGAGGGTCGTGCCGAGGGAGGGCCTCGCGGAAAAGGCCTTGACCATCCGGCTTGAGGAGGAGACCTCGAGGGAGGCTCTTACGGGCAGGCTCGTCGAGATGGGGTACGCGAGGGTGCCCATGGTGGAGGGCCGAGGGGAGATGAGCGTACGGGGCGGGATCGTGGACATATTCCCTCCTGGGTTCGAACACCCGCTGAGGGTCGAGTTTTTCGGAGACTGGATAGAGTCCATAAGGCTTTTCGACGTAAGCACGCAACGCTCAGTCGAGGAGATAAAAGAGGGGCGCATACTCCCGGCGGGAGCGACGAGTCTTTCGGCCCCGTCGCTCTCCTCGGCCAGGGAACGTCTCCTCGAAAGGGCGGACGAGCTCGGGCTCAACGCCGAGAAGTGGGAGCCCGTTCTGGCCAAGTTGAGGGAGGCTGCCGATGTGGCCGCCATCGGCGCCCTCTTTCCCCTCTTCTACGACAGTCTCGACACCATCTTCGATTACCTGCCGGAGGCTGCGATTATCGCGCTCCTGGACGCCGACTCCGTCGGAGGCGAGCTTAAGGGCCATGAACGCGAGATAGAGGCCTCGGCCGAGAGGCTTGTCGAGAAGAGGGAGTTCTTCATGAGGCCATGGGACCGTTATATAAATTCCTGGGAGGTGGAGCGGCGCCTGAAGGACTACGCCCTCATAAGGACGGAACCCCTCAAGGGGGTTGGCCTCCGGGTCGAGAGTTCCAAGAACGTCGACTTGAGACACGGCATCATGCACGAGCAACCCGGCGCCCATCCGACGCTAAAACCCCTGGCCGAGAGGATCCAGGGGTGGAAGGAGGAGGGTTTCAGGGTATTCCTGACGGCCCACAACAGGGCCCAGGCCGAGAGGACCGCCGAGCTCCTCTCGGGCTACGGGATATCGGCGGGCATCATAAAGGGCCGCGCCCTGATGGAGCAAACCGCCGCCGGGGTTTATATAGCCGAGGGTTCCCTCGCCTCGGGTTTCAGGCTGCCTCTTGAGTCCATCGTCATAATCTCCGAGGAGGAGGTCTTCGGCCCCAGGGTAAAGAGGAGGGCCCCTCCGGCGAGAAAGCTCGAGGCCTTCGTCCAGCAGATCCAGGACCTCTCGGCTGGCGACTTCATCGTGCACAGGCACCACGGGATAGGCAGGTATATGGGCTTGAAGAGGCTCGTAGTAGACGAGGTGGAGAACGATTTTCTCCTCATAGAGTACAGGGAGGGCGACAAGCTCTACCTGCCCGTTTCCGGGGTGGGGCTTGTGACGAAGTACCACGGCTTCGAGGGGCAGAGCCCCCAGCTCGACAGGCTCGGGGGCACGGGGTGGACACGGACCAAGGGGAGGGTCAAGAAGGCGATAGAGAAGATGGCTGGAGAGCTCCTGAAGCTCTACGCCGAGAGGCAGGTCGCTCGGGGGTTCGCCTTCTCGGGGCCGACTGCCCTGTTCAGGGAGTTCGAGGCGGGTTTCGAGTATGACGAAACGCCGGACCAGGCCCGGGCCATCGAGGAGTGCCTCGGCGACATGGAGGAGCCGAGGCCCATGGACAGGCTCGTGTGCGGGGACGTGGGCTACGGAAAGACCGAGGTGGCGATACGCGCGGCCTTCAAGGCCGCGCTCGACTCCAAGCAGGTCGCCGTGCTCGTGCCCACCACCGTGCTCGCCCAGCAGCACTACCTTACCTTCACGAAGCGGCTCAGCCCCTATCCCGTGGTCGTCGAGGTCCTGAGCCGCTTCAAGTCCAGGAAGGAGCAGAAAGAGGTCCTCGAAAGGCTCAAGGCCGGGCGGGTGGACGTGCTGATAGGCACGCACAGGCTCCTCCAGGGCGACGTGGAGTTCAAGGACCTGGGCCTTATCGTCATAGACGAGGAGCACAGGTTCGGGGTCGCCCAGAAGGAAAGGCTGAAGCGGATGAGAAAGACTGTGGACGTGCTCGCCCTTACGGCCACCCCCATACCGAGGACGCTCCACATGTCGCTGGCGAGCATACGCGACCTCAGCATAATAAACACCCCGCCCGAGGACAGGCTCGCCATAACTACGAGCGTTATAAGGTTCGACGAGGAGGTCATCGCCGAGGCCATGGAGAGGGAGATTAAAAGGGGCGGACAGGTCTTCTTCGTGCACAACAGGATCCATTCCATACCCCAGGTGGAGGACCTCTTGAGGACGATCGCCCCCGGGGCCCGGATCGCCACGGCCCACGGAAAGACCCGCGAGGCCGAGCTCGAAAGGAAGATGCTCGGCTTCGTGAACAAGGACTACGACGTGCTCCTGTCCACGTCCATCATAGAGTCCGGCCTCGACATCCCCTCTGCCAACACCATAATAATAAACAGGGCCGACATGTTCGGGCTCGCCGAGCTCTACCAGTTGAGGGGCCGTGTGGGCCGATCCAGGCACAGGGCCTACGCCTATTTCATAACCCCGGAGCCCTCGGCCATGACCGACGAGGCAAGCAAGAGGATAGAGGTCATCCAGGAACTCACGGAGCCGGGCTCCGGGTTCAGGGTGGCCGCCTACGACCTCGAGATAAGAGGGGCAGGAGAGCTCCTCGGCACGAACCAGACGGGGCACATGGCCGAGGTGGGCTTCGATATGTACGCCAGGCTCCTCGAAGAGACTACGAGGGAGATGCGCGGAGAGAAGATTACCGAGGAGGTGGAGCCCGAGGTCCGCCTGAGGGTATCGCAGTTCATCCCCGAGGACTATATCCCGGACACGCGCCAGAGGCTCGCCCTCTACAAGAGGCTCGCCTCGGTTGCGACTCCCAGGGAGCTCGCCTCCATAAGCGACGAGCTCGGCGACCGCTACGGCAAGGTCCCCGCCGAGGTGGAAAACCTCATAAGGACGACGGGGTTCAAGCTCGAGTTGAAGACCCTCGGGGCGAGGGAGCTGTGCCAGAAGGGGACCAGGCTTTACCTGAGCTTCGCCGAAGGCGAAGTGACGGAACCCGGGGTCATAGAAAAGGCCGTAAAGATGATGGAGGCGGAGCCTGCGAGGTTCAGGATAACCCCGGACTCGAAGTTTATCGTCTACATGGGCCCCGGGACCTTGCCCCTCGACGAGTCGAGTTATGTATTGAAAGAACTCTCGTCCGGATGTTATATTGTATAATTCCGGAGAGACCTTTTTGCCGGTTAGCGTTGATTGAAGAGAATTTAAGAGGCCGGTAGGCCGCGAACGGCTTGATCGCCATCAACCTCCAGGGTTCTCCCAGACCTCGTTACAATAATTTTCAGCTATTTCCCGTCAAGGAGCCGCACGGGAGGAAATAGCTGAAGTTTTTGAAGAGGGGCCTTGCACATTTAAAATGTGGCGTCAAGGTTCCGGCAACCACCGTGACGCCACATCTGCGGTGTGCCGGATCAGTTAAGCGCAAAAACCTTTTTCAAAAAGTTTTCTCCGGGAGGCCAACGAAGAGGCCGAAATGCCGACTTTAAAAAAAGTTTGTTTTCTACATCTTTTATCCCTCCTTCTTCTCCTGCACGTAACCGGCTGCAGGGGCGGCGAGGTCGAAGACCCGGGCAAGGTCGTCATCACCGTGGGGGAGCGCGACATCACATCAAGCGAGTACAACAGGGCGCTTAAGTTGCTCGTCCCCGCCGACATCCTTGACTCCGGCGGCGAAGAGCTCATGACCCTTAAAAGAGACGCCGCCGCCCAGCTCGTAGAGGAAGCGCTCATACTCGCTGAGGCGTTGAGGCTCAACCTCACCGTGAGCGAGGACGAGCTCGCCGAAGAGATAGACGAGATAAGAAGGGACGCGGGGGACGACAACCTCACCGGCGAGGTCTCATCGAGGTACGGCAACCTGGAGGAGTGGAAAAAGGAGATAAGGAAAAGGCTCCTTGTGAAAAAGGTCGTCGACGCGGTCGTCGGCTCCGGCGTGGAGGTAACAGAGGACGCCCTCAGGGGTTATTACAGGGAGCATGCCTCTGAATACGAAGTCCCCGAGCAGGTCCACGCGCGCATGATAGTCACCGGCGCCGAGGACGAGGCGAGAAGGATAAAGGGAGGGCTGACGGCCGAGAACTTCTCCACGGTAGCCAGGAAGACCTCCTTGAGCCCCGAGGCCGAGACCGGCGGCGACCTCGGGTTTTTCGGACGCGGCGACATGCCCAGGGAATTCGAGGACGTCGTCTTCAAGCTCCGCCCCGGGGAGATAAGCGACATCGTGAAGACGGAGTACGGCTATCACATCTTCTTTCTCGAGAAAAAGAGAACGGGCGGAAGGCTCGCCTACGAAGAGGTAAAAGACGAGATCAACAAGAAGCTCCGGGGCGAGGAGTTCGAAAAGAGGTTCGACTCCTGGATAACGTCCCTGATGGAGAAGACACCCATAGAGGTTAAGGAGGACCTTTTGTGAAGGCTGAAAAAACCAGGACCCCTTTCATATCCCTTGCAAAGGGCATCGCTGCCGCGGCCCTCGTCATAGCTGCCACCCTGGTCCCGTCAAACCCGGGCGCCGAGGTCATTGACAGGGTCGTGGCCATAATAAACGACGACATAATAACGTTATCCGAGCTTAACGCCGCCACGGCCCTTGCAACGGACGGCATAGACGAGGCCGACGGGAAAGACGCCGAAAGCACCACGGGGTTGAAGAAAGATGTACTCGAAAGCCTCGTTGAGCGCAGGCTCGTCAAGCAGGCCGCCGACAGGGCGGGCATAGACGTAAGCGAGATCGAGATAGACAACGCCGTTGAAGAGGTGAGCAAACAGAACAAGATGACCCACGAGGCCCTCCTCGTCGCGCTTGCCAACAGCGGGCTCACGTACAAGGAATACAGAGAGCAGTTGAGAGAGCAGATACGCGAGGTAAAATTCGTAAACAACCAGTTCCGCTCCAGGATCTCCATCCAGCCCGAAGAGGTGGAGGACTATTACAGGCAGAACATAGAGGAGTTTTACGGCCCTCCGACCTACAGGATAAGGATGATCCTCGTTAAGGCCAACGACAGTGAGGCAGAGGAGCTTAAACTCAAGACCATCTACGAGGAGGTCCGTGGGGGCGAGGACTTCGGAGAGCTCGCCCGCCAGTACTCCAACGGCCCCAACGCCTCCACCGGCGGGGACCTCGGCTATCTCGGGTCAGGCGAGATGGACCCGGCGATAGAAGAGGCCGTCAAGGGGTTGGAACCCGGGCAGACAAGCGAGGCGATAAAAAAACCCGAGGGCACCTACATAATCCAGCTCGTCGACAAAAGGGACGAAGAGCCGCTGCCCTTGAAAGAGGTGGAAGGCAGGATATTCGAAAAACTCTTCAACAGGGCCATGGAAGAGAGGTTCAAGACCTGGCTCGAAGGGGTCAAGAAGTTCGCGCACATAGAGATAAGGTTCTGAGGAACCCTTTTTGAAAAAAGGGTTCCTCAGACTCCTCCCAAAAACTTTTAGCTGTTTATCTTATTGAGGGAGACCCATCTTCAGAGGAATTCTTACAGGGGTCTCCCTCAATAAGATAAACAGAAGTCTTTGGAAAGGGGGTCCGGGGGAAAACCTTTCTTACAGATTGTGTTTTCCCCCGGAGCACTTATGAAACCGACTGTAGCCATTACGATGGGCGACCCCGTGGGGGTGGGCCCGGAGATCGTCTTGAAGGCCCTGGGGTCCAGAAGGGTCAGAAGGGTTGCAAACCCCGTCGTTATCGGAGACGAGGCCCTCCTGACCCGTCTCGCCGGAAGGCTCAAGCTCAAGGCCCCCGCAAAGGGCACGGTGGTAAGCCTCTCGGGGCTCGACCCCCGCGCACTCAAGCCGGGCAGGCCCACGCTAAAGACCTCTCGGGCGATGATAGGCTACGTGGAGGAGGCGGTGGCAATGGCTCTCGAGGGCCGAGTACAAGCCGTGGTGACCGCCCCCATTGGAAAGGAGTCCGCCAGGAAGGCGGGCTTCGCCTTCCCCGGACACACCGAGTTCATAGCGCACCTCACTGGCGCGAAGGACTTCGCCATGATGCTCGGCGGAAAGAACCTCAAGGTGGTGCTCGTCACCATTCATGAGCCCTTGAAGAAGGTCCCCGGCCTCGTAACAGGCCCCCTGGTCTATAAGACCATAAGAGTGACCGACAGGGCCTTCAGGAGGTACTTCGGGTTTAAGAGGCCGAGGATCGCCGTAGCGGGCCTCAACCCCCACGCCGGAGAGGGTGGTGCTTTCGGGGACGAGGAGAAGAGGGCCATCGCCCCGGCCGTAAAAAAGGCGCGAAAGGCCGGGATAAACGCAGTGGGCCCCATAGCGCCGGACACGGTCTTTTACAGGGCCGTAAGAAAAGGCGAGTTTGACTGCGTGGTGTGCATGTACCACGACCAGGGCCTCGGACCCCTGAAGCTCTTGCACTTCGAGGACGGAGTGAACGTAACGCTGGGGCTTCCCATCATAAGGACCTCTCCGGACCACGGCACTGCCTACGACATAGCCTGGACCGGAAAGGCGAGCCCCGAGAGCATGATAGCCGCCATAGAGACGGCCGCTAAGATGGTCCAAGCAGGGGGAACCTTTCTGAAGAAAGGTTCCCCCTGACCCCCTCCAAAGACTTTTGACTATCCCATGGAGGGAAACCCCTTATGAGAATCCCACTGAAGAGGGGTCTCCCTCCATGGGATAAATAGCTAAAAATTTTTGGAAGAGGTCTGGAGAAACCTTTTTTCAAAAAGGTTTCTCCAGTTGAGGAAAACTTTTTCCAAAAAATTTTCCTCAAGATAATAATGGAAAAGATAATCATAAAGGGCGCGAGGGAGCACAACTTGAAGGACATAGACCTCGAGATACCGAGGGATAAACTCGTGGTCATAACGGGGGTCTCGGGCTCTGGGAAGTCCTCGCTCGCCTTCGACACCATCTACGCCGAGGGCCAGAGGAGGTACGTGGAGAGCCTCTCCGCGTACGCGCGCCAGTTCCTCGAGCAGGTGGACAAGCCCGACGTGGAGAGCATAGAGGGGCTCTCTCCCTCCATATCCATAGAGCAGAAGACGACCTCCAAGAACCCCCGTTCCACGGTGGGAACCGTGACCGAGATATACGACTACCTGAGGCTCCTCTTCGCCCGAGTGGGGAGGCCCCACTGCTACATATGCGGCAAGCCCATTACCTCCCAGACGATTCAGCAGATGGTGGACCGCGTAACGGGGCTCCCCGCCGGCTCCCGCGTCATGGTCCTTTCCCCCATAGTCAGGGGGCGAAAGGGCGAGTACAGGAAGGAGCTCGAAGGCCTGAGGAAAGACGGTTACACGAAGGTGAAGATAGACGGCGAGATGCACGACCTCGAAGAGGCGGTAATGCTCGACAAGAGGAAGAAGCACTCGATAGACGTGGTGGTGGACCGCATAATCCTGAAGGAGGGCGTTTTGGCGAGGCTCGCCGACTCCCTCGAGGCGGCCTTAAGGCTCGCCGGGGGGATAGCGAAGGTCGAGGTGGTGGGCTCCGAGGAGCTGCTCTTCAACGAAAAGCTCTCCTGCGTGGACTGCGGCATCAGCTACCCCGAGATAACCCCGACCATGTTCTCCTTCAACAGCCCCTACGGGGCGTGCACCGAGTGCAAGGGCCTGGGTGAGAAGTTCTTCTTCGACCCGGAGCTCGTCGTGCCGGACGCAAGGCTCTCGTTAAGAGAGGGGGCCGTGGCGCCGTGGAAGGCCTCGGGGGGCAGGCGCTGTTCGCCCTACTACCTCCACATGCTCGAGGCCCTCGCTGTCCACTACGCCTTCGCCCTGGAGACGCCCTGGAAAAAGCTTCCCGCCAGGGTGCACGACGTCGTCCTTAACGGCTCGGGAGAAGAGGAGATGGAGTTCTACTACGAGAAGGGCAAAACGAAGTACTCCTACACCGAGCCCTTCGAGGGGGTGCTCAGAAACCTTGAGAGAAGGTACCGCGAGACGGGCTCCGACGACGTGAGGACGGAGCTCGAGGAGTACATGAACTCCCAGCCCTGCCCCGAGTGCAGGGGCTCGAGGCTCAAGAAAGAGGCGCTCTTCATAAAGATAGGCGAAAAGTCCGTCTGGGACATAGTGAGGATGTCGATAAAGGACGCGGTAAAGTTCTTCAAGGGCCTTGTGCTCACGGAGACGGAGGGGGAGATAGCGAGGAGGGTGCTTAAGGAGGTCTCCGAGAGGCTCGGCTTTCTCTCTAACGTGGGCCTCGACTACATAACGCTCGAGAGGCCCTCGGCGACCCTTTCCGGGGGCGAGGGCCAGAGGATCAGGCTCGCCACCCAGATAGGCTCGAGCCTCGTGGGCGTCCTGTACATACTCGACGAGCCCTCCATCGGGCTCCACCAGAGGGACAACAGGAGGCTCCTTTCCGCGCTAAAGAGGCTCCGGGACATGGGCAATACGGTCCTCGTAGTAGAGCACGACGAGGAGACGATGCGCGAGTCCGACCATATAATAGACATGGGCCCCGGGGCCGGAGAGGGCGGGGGGCGGGTCGTCGCCGAGGGCGCCTTCCGTGAGATACTGGCGAACAAGGAATCCCTTACCGGCAGGTACCTCTCCGGGGAGCTCGAGATACCGGTGCCGGGGGAGAGGAAAAAACCGGGCAGAAGGTTTCTTAGGCTCAATGGCCTCAAGGCAAACAACCTGAAGAACATAAACGTGGAGATCCCGCTGGGCCTCATAACATGCGTTACCGGGGTCTCGGGCTCGGGCAAGTCCACCCTCGTCGTGGACACCCTCTACAAGAACCTCGCCAAGAGGTTCTACCACTCGAAGGAGAGGCCCGGGGAGGTCTCGCGCATTACGGGAGTAGAGTTCATAGACAAGGTCATCGCCATAGACCAGTCGCCCATAGGCAGGACCCCGCGCTCCAACCCCGCCACGTACACCGGGGTCTTTACCCCCGTAAGAGAGCTCTTCAGCCAGCTCCCGGCCTCGCGCATGAGGGGGTATTCACCGGGCAGGTTCAGCTTCAACGTGAAGGGCGGAAGGTGCGAGGCCTGCAAGGGCGACGGCCTTAAAAAGGTGGAGATGCACTTCCTGCCCGACGTCTACGTAACCTGCGACGTATGCCACGGGGCCCGCTACAACCGCGACACCCTCGACATACGCTACAGGGGCAACTCCATCGCCGACTGCCTCGACATGACGGTGACGGGGGCGTTGAAGTTCTTCGAGAACGTGCCCCACATAAGGGAAAAGCTCCAAACGCTCTACGACGTGGGCCTCGGGTACATAAAGCTCGGCCAGTCCTCCATCACCCTTTCAGGCGGCGAGGCCCAGAGGATAAAGCTCTCGCGTGAGCTCTCGAAGAGGGCCACGGGGAAGACCATCTACATACTCGACGAGCCCACCACGGGCCTTCACTTCGCCGACATAGACAAGCTCCTCGACGTGCTTAAGAGACTGAGCCTCGCCGAAAACACCGTCGTCATAATAGAGCACAACCTCGACGTCATAAAGTTCTCGGACCACGTCATAGACCTGGGGCCCGAGGGCGGGGACGACGGGGGGAGGGTCGTGGCCGCGGGGACCCCGGAGGAGGTCTCAAAGGTCAGGGACTCCTATACGGGCCATTATCTTAAGGAGGTCCTCGCCAGAGGACGCAGGGAGGCCGGGCACAACGGATAGGTCCCCGCTGCCTCTATTCTTTTTGCATGGTTATTCCAGTGAACCTCAAAACCCTTAAGAGAATTTCTTTAACCCCCCTTCTCCTCCTTCTCCTCTCATGCTCTCCCTTTTCGTCAAAAGACGGGGATTTCAAGACACAGGTGGGTTATGCCTCGTGGTACGGAGCCGACTTCCACGGACAGCCCACGGCGAGCGGCGAGACCTACGACATGCACGCCATGACGGCCGCCCACAGGACACTGCCCTTCGGCACCGTGGTAAGGGTGGTTAACCTTGATAACGACGCCGAGACGAGGGTAACGGTAAACGACCGGGGGCCCTTCGTCAGGGGCAGGATAATAGACCTTTCCCGGGCGGCGGCGAAAAAACTCGGCATGGCGGAAGCAGGGGTGGCGAAGGTGAGGGTCGAGCCCCTGGGCAGGGACACCTCCTACATAAGGAGCGTCAGGGTAAGCGAAGGCGGAGCAGGACGATACACGGTACAGCTCGGCTCCTTCGCTCAAAAGGAAAACGCCACGAGGCTCAAGAAGGCCTTGGGCTGGAAGTACTCCGCCGTCTACATGACAAAGGCCGAGGTCTCGGGAAAAACCCGCTACAGGGTAAGGGTGGGGAGCTTTAGAGAGATGAAAAAGGCCCGAAGGCTCGCCGAGACCCTCGCCGAGGAGGGCTACGAGGTCGTGGTCATGAGGGAGTAAAAAGAGGGGCCTCGAAACGTCTTTTGGCCACGGCCCCGGGGACCCTCAGGGGGGCGGCGGGGGGAATGGGGGGGGAATGGGGGGGGCTGGGGTGGCAAATGGGAGGTAAGTGCCTTTTTCAAGTGCCCTTTTCCCCGTTTTTATGCTAAAATAGAATTTTTTAAACACACGGCTAATACCCGCAGGAGGAGAGAAACTTGAAACGTCAGGACATAAGGAACATAGCAATAATAGCCCACGTGGACCACGGCAAGACCACCCTGGTGGACGGCATGCTCAAGCAGGCGGGCATATTCGGCGTAAGGGAAGCGGTCGTGGACAGGGTCATGGACAACATAGACCTCGAGCGGGAGCGCGGCATAACCATCATGGCCAAGAACACCGCCGTCGAGTACGCCGGAGTAAAGATAAACATCGTCGACACGCCGGGACACGCCGACTTCGGTGGCGAGGTGGAGAGGATACTCAAGATGGTGGACGGGGTGCTCCTCCTTGTTGACGCCTCGGAGGGGCCTCTTCCACAGACCCGGTTCGTGCTCAAAAAGGCCCTCGAGCTCGATCTGCCGCCCATACTCGTCATAAACAAGATAGACAGGCCGGATGCGCGCATCAAGGAGGTATTGAACGAGGTCTACGACATGTTCATAGACCTCGACGCCACTGAGGACCAGCTCGATTTCCCCGTTCTCTACGCCGTGGCCAAAAATGGCGTTGCCAAGCTCGACCCCGCCGACGGCTCGGAAACCCTCAAACCCCTCTTCGACCTCCTGATAGAAAAGATGCCCCCTCCCGAGGGCGAACCCGACGGGCCGCTCCAGGTGCTCATCACCAACATCAACTACAGCGACTACGTGGGCAGGCTCGCCGTGGGCAGGGTCTTCTCGGGCACCATCAGGTCCGGCGAGACGGTGGCCACGATAAACTCGGAAGGTAAGGCCGTAAAGACGAAGGTCACCGCCCTCTATACCTTCTCTGGCCTCGACAGGGTGGAAACGGGCGAGGCGGGTTTCGGCGACATCGTCGCCATAGCCGGCATGGAGGGCATAAGCATAGGAGATACGGTGGCAGACGTCGAGGACCCCCGCCCTCTGCCCCGGATAATCGTGGACGAGCCGACCATATCCGTCGTCTTCTCGGTAAACGACTCGCCGCTGGCCGGAAGGGACGGCAGGTACGTAACTTCGAGGAACCTGAAGGAGCGTCTCGAAAAAGAGCTCCTCTACAACGTCTCCATAAAGGTGGATTTCGAGCGGCCCGACTCCTTCAAGGTCATGGGCAGGGGCGAGCTCCAGATAGCCATAATCGTGGAGATGATGCGCCGCGAGGGATACGAGCTATCGGTGGCCATGCCCGAGACGATAAACAGGCGGATAAACGGGGAGGTCCACGAGCCCGTGGAGGTCCTCTACGTGGACGTGCCCGAGGAGTACGTGGGTGTGGTCACCCAGCAGCTCGGGATACGCAAGGGCAAGATGATAAAGATGGAGAACAACGGCCACGGCAGGGTAAGAGTCGAGTACAGGGTCCCCTCGAGGGGGCTAATAGGCTTCAGGTCCCCGTTCCTCGCCGACACCCGCGGC
>DATEAM010000077.1:0-2568 GCA_035288385.1 Thermodesulfobacteriota bacterium | reverse complement strand
TCCTCCCCGCCGCCAACAACGGGCCTTGCGTCCCCATACCTCTCTATCAAGGCCTCGTACTCCTCCGTATTTCGTACGAAGATGACAGCGACCCTGTCGGCGTATATGAGCCTCCAGTCCGGTCTCTCGAGGAGATGCTGGGACAGGGGGCTTCGGGCGTTGAATATTACCCAGCTTATGCCGTATTTTTCGAGCACCCTTTCCCACCCGGGCGCTATCCCTCTGACGCTTAGATATTCCTTCAACCTTTGCGCGCCGTACATGTCGGATCTACCGTCAAAAAAGACCCTGTACCCGGGCCATGCCGCATAGATGATGTAGTCCCCGAACTCGTCGTTGTTGAACATGTTGCCCTCGATTTTCTCCCTCTTCAGAAACTCCACGGCCTCCACGGGCATCTTTTTTTCGTCGAAGCCGTATTCTATCCTCCCTGCCGCGAAAAGGACGACGGCCGCCAGACATGCCGCGACAGGCCAGAGGTGCCACCTCGAAGAAGCGTCCATGGAAGCTATGCCCTCGGACCTTTTCTTCAGAAACCCCACGAGCATCCCCTTCCTCTGGTTCAATATAAGCTCCGTCTGCCTTGCGAGGATCGGCGCGACGACTATGCCGAATAGAGGGATATGTCTTGTGGAATAGAGGGCCATGTTCACAAAGAGCACCGCGAGGATAACCTCTATTATGTTTAGAGAGGTCCTTGACAGGGCGAATGTCGCCACCGTAAAAAGGATGAGATACGCGAAGGGCCTGAAAACATGGAAATTGGGAGACTGGAATTCGACGATACTGTCCATTATGAGCTTGTTGGAGGTCAGCTCCAGAGGGAAGAGCAGGATACGCGGGCCGTATGGGTTTATCATGGACACGAGAATACAGGCGAGCATGGTCAGGGCGAGGGCACGTGCCTTTCTTGCGCACCTTTGTTTTCCGTCGTCAGTTGAGACCATGGAACCCACGATGTTGCCGACGAGATAGACGGCGACGAGCACCAGGCCCAGGATGAACCCGCCGTGCAGGTTGACCCAGAGGAGCATGAGGGGAGGGAGGAAGTAGAGGTGGTTTCTGTCGTCGTACTGGTAGGAGTCGAGCAGCCTGTACCAGACGACCGTCAGCAGGAGCAAAAATATATGCGGACGGGCCAGCCAGTGCACCTGGGAGGAGCCGATGACGAGGAGCATGATGACCACGACGGCGACCATGTTGGACCCGGACGTCCTGATCATCTTGAAGAGCAGGGAAAATATGAAGGCTATCAGGAAAGAGAAGAAGATGACTATGCCCGTAAGGCCGAAGGCGGAGTGTACAGAGGCCATTATCACCTCCGAGAGCCATTCGTGGGCGGTCCAGGCAAGCGGCGGAGAGAGAAAGGAGAAGATGTCGCGGTCCGGCACGGAAAAGGTGTCGATGATGAACTCCCCCGCACGGATGTGATAACCCGTGTCGCCGTCGACGAGAAGGGTGCCGCCGCTGAAAAAAACGAGCTTGATGAAAATGACGGTAAAGAGGATATCCGCGATGGAAGGGACCAGTTTGGTTCTACCGTTCATTTAACACCCGTATGCGCACCAGGTCTGTTCCTGAAGGCGCGTGGGATCGTCAGGATCAAAAGCTGTGGCTGCTCTTCATGAGGAGGCTCACCCCGAGGTAGGTGAACAGTACGACGAAAAACCCGCCAACTGTGGCAATTGACAGCCCCCTGCCCTTCCAGTCCCTCACGTAGTAGGCGTGCATCGCCCCGGCGTAATAGAACCAGACTATGAAAGACCATATCGACTTCGGCTCCCAGAGCCAGTACATCCCCCAGGCGAGGTAAGCCCACACCGCCCCCGAGAACATGGCCGCGGAAAAAAAGAAGAACCCCCAGAGCACCGACCTTCCGGCTATCTCCTGGAACTTCCTCTTCTCCGGGTCGTCCTCCCCTTTCCCGGAGAGGAGGTAAAGGAGCGCCCCGGCGAAGGCGAGGGTAAAGAGCGCGTAGGCGGCGAATGAAAAGGTGACGTGGACCTCGAACCACCGGGTCCTGAGGAATATGTTGAGCGGCCCGCCCGGCTCGGCGTTCACAAGGGCGAAGAAAAGGGCGACTAACGCCACGGGCACGGTAACCGACTCCACCGTCCTCTCGGCGTACCTGAAGATGACGATCGCGGTTACGAGGACCGTCGTCCATGAGTAGAAAACAAGGGTCTCGTACATGCTCGCCATGGGGGCGTGGCCCGTAGAAAGGACGCGCACGGCGAGGGCGGCCGTGTGGGCGAGAAGCCCCAGAACAATGAGGGCCTTCGAAATCCCCCCGAAGACCCTCACCCCTCTCGCGGTGTAGAGGGGGACGGTGAAGAAGTTGAGAAGATATAGCGCAAGCGACGCGTATAAAAAAGGCTTCATCTTTTCTTGAGGGAAACTTTTTGAAAAAAGTTTCCCTCAAACTCCTTTCAAAAACTTTTAGCTATCCTCCAGAGGGAGACCCCCCCGTGAGATGAAATTCACGTAAGAGGGGGTCTCCCTCTGAAGGATAATAGCCATAAGTCTTTGAAGGGGGTCTGGGGGAACCTTTCTACAGAAAGGTTCCCC
>DATEAM010000076.1:0-3344 GCA_035288385.1 Thermodesulfobacteriota bacterium | reverse complement strand
GGCCCCCCCCGGCGTCCCCCGCCCCCCGGCCCCCTTACTTGAAGAGCCCAGGCAGGTTCACCCCGAGCCCGGAGGTGAGCTTTCCCATCTCGTCGTTTACCATCTGCTTACTTCTCCTGAAGGCCTCGTTAACGGCGGCGGCGATAAGGTCCTGGAGCATATCGACGTCCTCGGGGTCGACGACATCGCGGTCTATCTTTATGGAGACGAGTTCCTGGTTGCCGTTAACCACGGCTGTAACCATTCCTCCTCCCGAAGATGCCTCGCAGGTCCTGGTCCCGAGCTCTTTTTGCATCTCGGCCATCTTTTCCTGCATCTTCTGGGCCTGTCTCATCAGGTTTCCAATGTTCTTAGACATTCGTCCTCCTGTAGGTGTCCTGTATTACCTTGCCGCCGAATATGCGCACGGCTTCGTTAACGAGCCTGTCGGGTTTTTTTTTAACTTCCTTTGCCCCTCTGGAGCTTATCTCTACCTTGACGGGGCTTTTGAAGTACTCGGAGGCGAGCTCCTCGATCTTCTCTTTTCTTATCTTTAAAAAATTGACGGCCTCGTCCCCGGCGGCAATTTCAACGGTGTTGCCCTCCTTCTTGACGGTCGAGCCCTCGAGGGGTTTCGCGAGGTTTTTGCTGGCGCCCTTCAAGTACTCCATCAGGCCTTCTGCCGAGGTCTCTTTTGTCCCGGCCCGGTAGTCTCCGGTCTGTTCGCCGGCCTTTTGGGGCGCAGTCGGGACCGGTTCCTTGGCAGTCCGGGGCTCTTCCCGTCGACTCGGCACGGCCACATCAGCGGCCCTCTGCCCTCCGCCGGCGAGACGCGAGCCGAGGGCCTCGAGCCTCTCGACGAGCTCGCCAACGGGCAAAACCTCGTCAAAGCGCGCCGCCTTCAGGAGGGCCATCTCAAGGGAGTACCTCGGATACGTGCTCCTTGAGACCTCTTCGTAACCCCTTGCGATTATGTTGAAGAGCATGTGGAGGCGGTCGGTGCCGGTAGTTTCGGCGAGTCTCTTGAGGCCCTCGAGCTCGTGGTCCGAGGCCTCGAGGAGAGAGCCGCTTCCCGTGGCCTTTATGACCGTAAGGTCGCGTAAAAGCCCGAGGAGCCCGCCGCAGGCCCTCTTTAAATCATAACCAAAATTATGTATCTTTTCAACAATATTCAGACACCCCAGGGTGTCTTTTGCTATTACGGCGCTGAGGAGTTCGAAGAGTACGGTCCTGTCCATGAGGCCGAGGGCCTCGGTGACCTCGCGGGTCTTTATTGTGCCGGCTCCGAAGGCGAGGGCCTGGTCGAGGAGGCTTTGAGCGTCCCGGAGGCTGCCGTCCGCCTCCCTGGCTATGGTAAAGAGGGCGTCAGTCTCGTAGCCTATCCCCTCCTCGGCAAGTATCTTTTCGAGGTGTGCCTGGATGCGGGCGAAGGGGATCCTCCTGAAGTCGAAGCGCTGGCACCTGGAGAGTATGGTCAGCGGGATTTTATGGACCTCGGTGGTGGCGAATATGAATACGGCGTGAGGGGGCGGCTCCTCGAGGGTCTTAAGGAGGGCGTTAAAGGCGGGAGCGGAGAGCATGTGGACCTCGTCTATTATATAGACCCTGTACCTGCCGCTCGCGGGCATGTACATTATGTTCTCCCTCAACTCCCGGACGTTTTCCACCCCCGTGTTCGAGGCGCCGTCTATCTCGAAGACGTCCACCGAAGAACCCGTTGTTATGCCCCTGCAGGACTCGCAGTCGTTGCAGGGAGAGGCTGTGGGGCCGGCCGAGCAGTTGAGGCCCTTGGCGAGTATCCGGGCCGCGGTGGTCTTGCCCACGCCCCTGGGCCCTGAGAAGAGGTAGGCGTGGGCGATCCTGCCCGTTGAGAGGGCGTTTTTAAGCGTCCTCGTTACGTGGTCCTGGCCTATTATCTCTTCGAATAGGGCAGGCCTCCATTTTCTCGCTATTACAAGATAAGAAGACATCTCCCGTCGTCCTTTTTAAAAAGGCCGGTGGTCCTTAATAGAGGTTTTTGTCAAGGAGGTTTGTGGGGCACGAACTCTTCGGCGGCTTGCAGGCACTGTTGATAGCCAGGCACCCTTGCGGCACATGGGCGGGGCTGCTACCGTTGCTTCCTTCCGGACCTGGCGGGATTTGCGACCATCCCATTGCGCAAGACCCGGCTATCAACGGCGCCTGCAAGCCAGTGGAAACTTCTGCAGTAAAGTTTCCCCCAAAAAAATCCTGGCGGAGAGAGAGGGATTCGAACCCTCGGTACACGATGAATGCACACACGATTTCCAGTCGTGCCCCTTCGGCCGCTCGGGCATCTCTCCAGGTTCCGGACGAGGCAGACTTTCTGCAGGAAGCCTGCCCCCGCCCCTTCCAAAGACTCTTGTGCTATTTCCTTCGGTTGAGAGAGGGGCTTAGCGGGGAAATGGCACAAAGTCTTTGAAAGGGGGGCCGGGGGGAACTTATCGGAATCTCCCCCGAAATCTGGCGGAGAGAGAGGGATTTGAACCCCCGGTCCCGTGTAAACGGGACAGCTGATTTCGAGTCAGCCCCCTTCAGCCTCTCGGGCATCTCTCCTGCTCGCGGAAACCCTTCCGAAGGAAGGGTTTCCGCGAAGACTAAAACACATTACATACCCGATGTCAAAGATTTTGAGGCGTTCTCTCTTGCTTACTCCACGTACGGTCCCTTGAGCACGACCTGGAAGCGCTGGTCCTTGTAGGAGTTGAACTCCGGGTACTCCTTGAACACCCAGCCCCTGGACAGCGTCTCTTCATTGTGCATGAGCACGATTAAGAGCGCCGGGTTCCTCGGCTCGTTGGACCTTGTCTCGATGCGGCCTTCGACTATCGCGTAGTCCGGGACGAAGACGTCTATGCCGAGGCTGTACCCGTCCTGGGTCAGCTTTACGAGGGTGCCCACCTTGAGCTTTGCCGCCTCGGTCCTACCGGCGGAGTTGTCCGTTATCTCGACCTCGACCTCGTTCCATTTATTCTTAACCTCGTCGGAGAGGCGTATCTCCTTCTGCGTCTGTATCGCCGAGTGGGAAGCCATGCTCATCTTCTCTTCGGCCGAATCCATGGGCGGATGGCCTTCGGGCAGGGCCTCTGTCTTGGCCGCCTGCTCCGTCGTCTCAGGAGCGACAGGCTCCTTCTTCTCCTTGGAGCACGCTGTAAGGGAGATGAGCGCAACGCTTAAGAGCACCAGAAGAAAACGGGCCGCGCCATCGGTTGAAAACAATCTCGTAATTTCCATATTTTTTCTCTTAACCTCCGGGTTTATTTATCAGGTAAATATAACATAGGCGCCAGCGCTTTGAAAGGGAAAACTTCCGGGGGAAACCTTTCTGAAGAAAGGTTTCCCCCGGA
>DATEAM010000075.1:0-6910 GCA_035288385.1 Thermodesulfobacteriota bacterium | reverse complement strand
ATTTAAAGGAGGTATCCCATGGCGGTCAAACTCTCTGCCGGGGCGATGACCGTACTCGAGAGAAGGTACCTTAAGAAGGACGAATCGCGGAAGGTGGTGGAGACCCCCGAGGACATGTTCGCGCGCGTGGCCCAGAACATCGCCGAGGTGGAGAAGCTCTACGACAAGAAGGCCGACGTGGGCTCGCTCCGGGAAAAGTTCCACTCCATGATGTCGAACCTCGATTTCCTGCCCAACTCCCCGACCCTCATGAACGCTGGCAGGAGGCTCCAGCAGCTCGCAGCCTGTTTCGTGTTGCCCGTGGCAGACTCCCTGGAGAGCATATTCGAGGCCGTGAAGGAGACGGCCATAATACACCAGTCCGGAGGGGGCACGGGTTTCTCCTTTTCGAGGCTCCGGCCGGCAGACGACATAGTCGGCTCCACCGGAGGGGTGGCGAGCGGGCCGGTCTCCTTCATGAGGGTCTTTAACGCCACCACCGAGGCGATAAAGCAGGGGGGCACGCGCCGCGGGGCCAACATGGGGGTCCTGAAGGTGGACCACCCGGACATAATCGACTTCATAACCGTAAAGGAAGACCCCAGGGAGTTCGTCAACTTCAACCTCTCGGTAGCCGTGACGGACGAGTTCATGGAGGCCGTCTCGAGTGGGGGCGACTACCCGCTTATAAACCCGAGGACGGGCCACGCCGTGGGCAGGAAGAAGGCCTCCGAGGTCTTCGACCTCATCGTAGAGTCGGCGTGGAAGAGCGGGGAGCCCGGGGTCCTTTTCATAGACAGGATTAACGGGGCCAACCCCACTCCGAATATCGGCGCCTTCGAGGCCACGAACCCCTGCGGCGAGCAGCCCCTTCTCGCCTATGAGCCCTGCAACCTCGGCTCCATAAACCTGGGTCACATGGTCAAGAGGGAGGGTAAGGGCCGTTCACTCGACCACGACAGGCTCGAAGAGGCCGTGCGGCTCTCAATACGGTTCCTCGACAACGTCATAGACGCGAGCCGCTACCCCACTGCCTCCATAGACGCCATGGCAAAGGGCAACCGCAAGATCGGCCTCGGCGTAATGGGTTTCGCCGACCTCCTCGTGAGGTTGAGGACCGCCTACGGCTCGGAAGAGAGTTTTTCCTTCGCCGATAAACTGATGGAGTCCATAAGCAGGACGGCGTGGGACGAGTCGAGAAGGCTCGCCGCTCTTAAGGGCCCCTTTCCGAACATAAAGGGGAGCGTCTTCGACAAGCCCGGAGTAACCCCCGTAAGGAACGCCACCACCACGACCGTCGCGCCCACGGGCACGCTTAGCATCATAGCGAGGTGCTCTTCGGGCATAGAGCCCTTCTTCTCCTTAAGCTACACACGTCAGGTCCTTAACGGGGTGAAGATACCAGAGGTAAACCCCCTCGTCGAGGAGGTGTCAAGGGAGGAGGGGTTTTACTCGCCGGAGCTTGTCGAGTACGTCTCAGGTGGAGGGGACATCAAGACGAGGAAAGACGTCTCCGGGGAGATGAAGAGGATTTTTTCAACGGCCTTCGACATCCCCACAGAGGCCCACATAAGGATGCAGGCGGAGTTCCAGAGGCATACGGATAACGCCGTATCAAAGACCATAAACCTCCCGCCAGAGGCCCGGGCCGAGGACGTAAAAAAGGCCTATCTCCTTGCCTACAGGCTCAGGTGCAAGGGGGTTACGGTTTACAGGTCGGGGACCAGGGCCGAGCAGGTGCTTACCTGCAAGAGCCCCCTTTACTGCTGAACCCTGGACAAGCCAGCGTGAATCTGGTAAAAGGGGGCTTCCCGGCTCAAGGAAGATACCTCTCCAATATAATTAGGCACGGATATGGCTAAAAAGATGAAGATATCGCCCTCCATACTCTCGGCGGACTTTACCAGGCTCGCAGACGAGCTCGCTCTCATAGAGGAGGCCGGGGCCGACTACGTCCATGTGGACGTGATGGACGGCCGCTTCGTCCCCAACATAACCATAGGCCCCTTCGTCGTAGAGGCCATAAAGAGGGCGACGAGTCTGCCGCTCGACGTGCACCTCATGATAGAGGAGCCCGAGAGGTATATACCCGATTTCGCAAAGGCCGGGAGCTCCATAATAACCGTGCACGTCGAGGCCACGGCCCACCTCAACAAGGCCGTTCAGATGATAAAGGAGCATGGGGCGCGGGCGGGCGTCACATTGAACCCGGCGACCCCCGTGGAGACCCTTACCGAGATAATGGACGAGGTGGACCTGGTGCTCGTCATGAGCGTAAACCCCGGGTTCAGCGGCCAGGGCTTCATCCCCGCGAGCCTCGGGAAGATAGAGCGGATAAGGAAGATGATTGAGGAGAGGGGCCTCTCGGCAGAGCTCGAGGTGGACGGCGGCATAAAGTTCGACAACATAGCCGACGCCGCCAGGGCGGGGGCCGACGTATTCGTCTCCGGCTCGGGCATATTCGGCAACCCCCCCTACAAGGACGCCATAGCGAGGATGAGGGCGGAGATAGCCGGCGCGGGGGAGGCCGGGGTTTAAGAAAAGTTTCAGTTCGTGTGAATGACCCCGATGCCCAAGCCTATGCCGAGCCTCGGTCCTGTCTCCTCGCCCCTTCTCCAAAGGTAATGCTCAACGGGCCTTATGACGGGGTATCTGTAAGGCATCTTCCCGAGGGTCCGCTCCTCGACGCCTTTGACAGTGCCCGCCACTGTAATTAGCCTCCCCCTGTATATGACGGGGTCTCTAAAGCCCTCGAACTCCACGAGGAACCTCCCGGCGGATTCATCTCCCGTAACGGGCTTGAGCCTCGCAGTCAGAGGGGCCTCCATGACCTCGACCACGGTCCTGTCCTCGAGGTTCTCGACCCCTATGACCGTTCCTCCCAGGACCACGGTTTTATCCGTATGGAGGGAAGGCTCCTTGCTCAGCTCGGAAAAACCGAGCCCCCTGTCGGCGCCCTCGAGGGCGGCCTTCGATATCACCGGGGCGCAGCCGTAAATGAGAAAGAGGGAACAAATAATAAAAACTATCTTCGTTGCCGAGCGCATCTTTTTCTCAAACTCCTTTCAAAAACTTCTCTCTCATAAGAACTCAAGGGCCGCCACGGCCGCCCTGATTACGTTCTCCACGCCCTTCTTTACCATCGAGGCCGTTATGCCACCCCTGCCCGCCCTGTTTATGACGCCCGTTATGCACCCGCCCCTCAATCCCATGGACGAGGTGATGGTAAGGAGAGTGGAGGACTCCATCTCGTAGTTAAGGACCCCGAGCTCTCGCCACTCGCGCGCAGACCCCCTAAGACCCCGTATTATGTACTTCCTGAAGGAATCCTCCCTTTCCTCGCCCTGGTAAAATGTGTCAGACGAGGCGGTTATGCCCACGTGGTGCCTGACCCCCGCCTTTTCGGCGCCCCTTACGAGGGCGTTCGTTACCCCGTAGTCGGCCACGGCCGGGTACTCGATTGGCGCGTAATGGGTCGAGGCCCCATCGAGCCTCACAGCCCCGGTGGTTATTACGCAGTCCCCTACCTTAAGATGGTCCTGTATGGAGCCGGTGGTGCCCACCCTTATGAAGGTCCTTACGCCGAGCCTGGCAAGCTCCTCTATGGCTATGGACGTGGAGGGCCCGCCTATGCCCGTGGAGGTCACGAGGACCCTCCTTCGCGCCGTCTCGGAGAGAAAGGTGGTGAACTCCCTCTTCGAGGCGAGCTTCAGATACGGGGTTGCGTGGACCTCCGAGACCCTGCGGGCTATGGCCTCCGAGCGGGCCGGGTCCCCGGGCAAAAAGGCCACCTCGGCCCCTCGTATGATTTTTTTGTTAAGGTCGAGATGATAGACGTTGGGCATCTTTTTTGGGGGGAAACACAATCTGTAAGAAAGGTTTCCCCCCAAACCCCCTTTCCAAAGACTTTTGGCTATCCCATGGAGGGGGACCCCGCGTAAGAATCCTCTCCAGAGGGGGTCCCCCTCCATGGGATAAATAGCTAAAAGTTTTTGAAGGGAGTCTGAGGGAAGCTTTTTACAAAAAGTTTCCCTCAGGCCTTTCTGACGTAGATCTTTATGGTCTTTTCCTCTTCTATTATGTCGAGGACCTCGTTTCCAGTGGACTCTGCCCAGACGGGCAGGTCTTTTTTGGAGACGGGGTCGTCGGTAAGGACCTCGAGCACTTCTCCGGGGCCCATCCTTTCGAGCTCGAGGGCCGTCTTCACCGAAGGCATGGGGCAGCAGAGCCCCCTTGCGTCGAGAGTCTTATCCACCGTAATTTCACTCATGGTTCTCGTCCCTTATATGAAGAGGTTGACGCTCGATTCCCTGGCTTCCGAGAGGTAGCTCACCGCGCCCATGACGTCCTCGCACTCGTCTATGAAGTCCTCTCTCGTAAGGCCCATCACCGTCATGCTCATCTCGCAGGGGTAGAGTTTGACCCCGAGGGCGTGGGCGGTCTTTATGAACTCCTCGATGCTCGGCACATTCTTTTTGCTCATCATGGTCTTGAGCATCTTCGGGCCCATGCCGAGCATGTTCATCTTCGAGAGGGCGAGCCTTCTTGCGTGGCCGTAGTTCATGACGTTGAGCATCTTCTGCATCCAGTTGCTGCCCCGTATGAGCCCGCCTTTTTTCTTTATAACGTTAAGCCCCCAGAAGGTAAAGAAGATATTTACCCTCATGCCCATGGAGGCCGCGGCAGTGGCTATGACGAAGGCCGCTATGGCGCGGTCCATCTCGCTGCTGAAGACCACCAGGGTTACCGACCCCTTCTCGTTCTTTTTATCTGTCATGGCCTTGTTTATCCTTGTCTGAAGGTTTAATCTCTTGATGTCGGTCGTATTTGCACGACTCCGAATTCCATTATACCATAATCAGAATGGGCCGGTCCTTAAAACCCGGTGGGGGTTTTATCTCATGGTGTTGGGCTTCCAATGAGACTCTTTGCTGACAATGCCGCGTCGAAACAGGGAAAAGCGCCTTTACAACACACGGGTTTTGCCATATCATATATGAAGCGATTAAGATAAACGGAGGTGCGGCATGTTTAGAATCTTCTGGGCCCTAACGCTTGTTTTTCTCTTCTCCGGACAGGCCCTTGCCCTTGGGCCACAGGACGTGGGGAGGATAACACCAGAAGAGCTTATGGCCAGTCTCGAAAGGGGGGACGACGTCCTTATACTCGACCTGCGCTCCAGTGGCGCATACAATGCGAGCGATTCGAGGATAAAGGGCGACATGAGGATAGCCCCGGACGAGCTCAAGGAAAAGATGTTTCTTCTGCCCATGGGCCGCCAGATCGTCACCTACTGCACGTGACCCGACGAGTCCTCGAGCGCAGGTGCTGCGCTCTTCCTCATGAAAAACGGTTTCCAGCGGGTTAAGGCCCTGGAGGGCGGATACGCCGGGTGGGTGAAGGCCGGGGGGCCGGTGGAGAAAAAATAGCCCGCCTCTATCGCGTTGAAGGGGGATAACGCTCACGGTCCATATCCTGTCCGGCCAAAAGGAGCGCCTGCCGGAGACCCGGCAGGCCCGGACAAGGCCGGTTTTTTGTTGTCTAATAGCCTTTTTTAAGTTATATTCCAACAGGCCTTGAATCCCGTTATATTTTGCCTTGACCCCCGGAAGACCTGCCTCGAGGTCTTTAGTCGCGATGGTTTTTGTTTAAATATCCCTTGAAGGTGACGGCGCCATGCTAAGATACCTCTCTTCAGGCGAATCCCACGGAAAATCCCTTACCGCCATACTCGAGGGGCTGCCCTCCGGCCTTGCCCTCTCCTCGGCCTTTATAGACTCAGAGCTCATAAGGCGCCAGCTCGGCTACGGCCGGGGCGGCAGGATGAAGATAGAGAGGGACCGGGTGGAGATTACCTCTGGGCTTCGCCTGGGAAGGACCCTCGGCTCGCCCCTTTGCCTCGTCATAGAAAACCTGGACTGGGAGAACTGGAAAGAGGCCATGGCCGCCGAAGGAGAGGCAGGGGGGCGAAACGCCGAGGCGGTGACGAGGCCGAGACCGGGGCACGCCGACCTCTCAGGCGGGCTAAAGTACGACATGAGGGACCTGAGGAACGTCCTCGAGCGCTCGAGCGCCCGGGAGACGGCCGCAAGGGTGGCCGTGGGGGCCGTATCCAAAAGGCTCCTCGATGAGTTCGGCATAGGGGTCTTTAGCTGGGTCGTCAATATAGGCGGTGTCGGGTGGCAGGCTGGCACGGGGAGCAAAGTCGAGACCCTTTTCAAAAGGGCCGAGGCCTCCGAGACCCGGTGCCCGGACCCACGCACCACAGAGGGCATGAAAAAAGAGATAGACCGGGCTCGGAGGCTCGGAGACAGCGTGGGCGGGGTCTTTACCGTAGTCTTAACAGGGGTCCCCCCGGGGCTCGGGAGCCATGTGCAGTGGGACAGGAAGCTCGACGGGAGGCTCGCCCGGGCGCTTATGAGCGTACAGGCGATAAAGGGGGTCGAGGTGGGCGCGGGCTTCAAGGTCGCCGCTCTTCCCGGCTCAGAGGTCCACGACGAGATATTCTATAAAGGGAAGAGCTCGAAGCCAAAGGGCCGTTCGCAAATGGCCCGGTGGCCGCAGGAGCCCCGGTTCTACAGGAAGACCAACAACGCAGGAGGCATAGAGGGCGGCATGTCCAACGGAGAGCCCATCGTCCTCACCGCGGCCATGAAGCCCATACCAACGCTATACAGGCCGCTTCGCTCCGTGGACATAGAGACAAAGAGGCCCTTTACGGCGAGTGTTGAGAGGTCGGACGTGTGCGCCGTGCCCGCGGCCTCCGTTGTGGCCGAGGCGGCCGTGGCCTTCGAGGTGGCCGCCGCCTTCGTCGAAAAATTCGGCGGAGACTCCGTAAGGGAGATGGAGAGGAACTACAGGGGCTACCTTAGACAGATAGCGGGGTACTAAAACCGGGGGAAACCTTTCTGAAGAAAGGTTTCCCCCGGAC
>DATEAM010000074.1:0-9682 GCA_035288385.1 Thermodesulfobacteriota bacterium | reverse complement strand
GATTAAATGTCAGAAAAGTTTTTTTGTCAAGGTTTATAACCCTTCGAGGGTCTTAAGATAGATGGCGCGCACCTTTTCCCTGTACCCCGAATAGTCGCCCCAGAGGGCCTCAGCGGCGCCCTCTCCCGTGTAACCGGCCCTTCTCGCCAGGCTGGAGGTCTCTTCAGAGTCTTTGAGAAGGTATCCCTCGGGCCTGTCGTGCACGATACGCTGTCTCATCTCGAGGACCCTGTAGAAATTATAGGCGTCCTTCAGGACCGTGTAGTCCTCGCCGGATACGAGCCCCCCTTCTCTGAGTCTCTCGATGGCCTCGAGCGCATAGGGGGTCCTAAGCTGTCTTTCCTCTCCGCCGTGCCTGAGCTGGAGGGCCTGAATGAGGAACTCTATGTCCACCACCGCGCCCTTTCCCGTCTTTATGTTGTACTTGCCGGCGGCCTCTCTCGCTATCTCGTCCTCCATCCTTTTTCTTATCCTGAGCATCTCGCTTATGTCGTCGGCCGAGAGGGGTTTCGAGTAGATGACGTCATGGAGCTCTTTAACGACCTCCGTGCCGAAGGGGACGTCGGCGGCCACGGCCCTTGCGCGAATGAAGGCCTGGCGCTCCCAGACGGCGGTTGTGGGTCTTTCGTGGTACTTTATGAATGACGGCCTCGAGACGACGAGCGGGCCGGCGCTCCCGGAGGGCCTAAGGCGCGTGTCCACGTTGAAGACGAAACCCTCTTTCGTCCTTATGGAGAGCACGCTTATTATCCTCTGGCAGAGCTTTACGAAGAACTCGTGGCTCGTTATGGACCTGGGCCCCGTGGTCCTGCACCCTTCGTGCCCCGGGGGGTCCTCGTAGACGAATACTATGTCGAGGTCAGAGGCGTATATGAGCTCTCCCGACCCGAGTTTGCCGAGCCCTATTACGGCGAACCTCGTTTTCCCGGGGGGGCCGGGGGGGCCGGGAGACCCGTAGACGGGCCTTAGCTCGTCGAGGGCCGCCCGGTACGAGGTCTCGATTGCGGCCTCGGCGAGGAAGGTTATCTGCTCGGAGACCTCCTGGTGGGAGAGCCCTCCCGCGATGTCGTTCATGCCGATGCGCATTATCTCCTGGTTCCTTATTCTCCTGAGCGTATCGAGCCTTTCCTCGTAATCCTTTTCCGGGTCGAGGACGGCGGAGAGGACCTCTTCGGTGAGGACCTCCTTTTTCTTGTAGGGGATGGAGAGCTCCTCGGAGAGGAGCATGTCGAGGTTATCCGTGTTCTCGATAAGGCCCCTGGAGAGGAAAACGCTCGTGCCGAAGAGCTTTACCAGCTCCTCGGTGATCCGCGGGTTCTCCATGAGGAGCGAATAGAGAGTGGTGCGCGCCCCGGCCGCCGAGATGAACCTCTCGAGGTTTGAGAGCGCCCTGTCCGGGTCCGGCGAGGTCGAGGCCCTGTGGAGGAACAGCGGCCCGAGTTTCTCGAAGATAACCCGCGTCCGGGGGCTGAAGCGCACCCCAGGAGGGCCGCTGCGTATGAGCTCCAGGTTCCTGAGGGCCTGGTCCCTGTCCGCGAAGCCGAGGGCGCCGAGGAGATTTTTTGCCTCGGTCTCTGTGATATCAGGGGTGAAGAGGAGAAGGACCCTTTCGGGCACCTCGCTTGCCTCCTCGGATTTGTAAAAGAGCGACCTGAAGACCTCGTGCACCGAAGAGGTCACGGTCTTGTACTCCTCCCAGAAGAACTCCCCGGCCTTCTTCGAGCCGGCATCCTTGAAGCCCATCATCCGGGCGAGCCTCTCGAGCTCCTCGGGCCTTGCGGGCACGGCCTGGGTCTGGCGGCCCTCTCTTATCTGTATCCTGTGCTCGAGGTCACGGAGGAATTTATACGCCCTTGAGAGCGTGGAGGCGTCGGCTTCGTTCACGTACTTCCTCGCCCTGAGCCCCGCAATCGCCTTGAGCGTTCCGCGCTCCCAAACCCGGGGGTCCCTGCCGCCGTGTATGAGCTGGAGGGCCTGGCAGAAGAACTCGACCTCGCGGATGCCCCCGGCCCCGAGCTTCACGTCCACCGTGTCGGGGTTTCTCCTCAAGAGGCTCAGGTCTATCTTCTCCTTCATGCCCCGTATCTCCTCTATGGCGGTAAAGTCGAGGTATTTTCTGTAAACAAAGGGCCTTATCATCTCGAGGAACCTCTCGCCGAGCCCCATGCTCCCGGCCACCGCCCTCGCCTTTATCATCGCGGCGCGCTCCCAGGGCTGCCCCCAGGATTCGTAATACACCTCTGCGCTCCGTAAGGAATTGACCATGTCGCCGCTCCTGCCGTCGGGCCTCAGGTCAAGGTCTACGCGGAAGACGAAACCGTCCCCGGTGACAGAGGAGATGAGCTTATTCACCATGACGGCGAGCTTGGTGAAGAACTCGTGGAGGTTTATCCGGGAGCCCTCATCTCCCCCCGCCCCCCCGGCCCCCCCGGCCCCGGAGGTCTCGCCCCTGTCTGACGAGCATATGTAGAGTATGTCTATGTCCGAAGAGTAGTTCAGTTCCCGGCCGCCGAGTTTGCCGAGGCCTATTACCGCGAACTGTGCCTCTTTTTTCTCCCCCTCTTCTTCGGCATGGCAGGGGGCGCCGAAGGCCCTTTTAAGCGTCCTCAAGGCGAAGGCGAAGGCCGCCTCGAGGCACGCCCCGGCAAGGTCCGAGAGCTCGGCTGTTACCTCCTCCATGGCCGCCAGACTTAGGAGGTCTCTTGCTCCGAGCCTCAGGAACTCCCTTTGCTTGTAGAGCCTCAACGCCCTTGCCATGGAGTCGAACTCCTCTGTAGCCGAGGTCTCTTCGGCAAGCTCCCTACCAAAGGCCTCGACGCCCTTTGTCTCCTCCATGCCGCCCGTAAAGAGCCATTGGAAATAAGACGGGTTTCTGGAGAGGATGTTCGAGAGAAAGGGCGATGAGCCCGATATGGTGACGAGGCGGGGGAGGTTTTTTTCGTCCTCAAGGAACCTGGCCAGAGAGCCTCCGGTCTGCTCCCTGACTATGCTCTCGATGTTATTGAGGGCGCCGTCGGGAGAGGGGCAGGCGAGGGAGAATCTTATTGCTTCCCCGAGGCGCGCCTTGAGAGGGGTGGCGCAAAGGAGCCTGATGTTCTTGAGGGCGCCCTTGCCATGACTGAAACCGAGCTCTTCAAGCCTTGCCTCGGCGCTTGCGGGCGCCATGCTTAAAAAATCTTCTATCATCTTCATTTTTATATATTATTTCGGTTTAAAAGGCAATCAACCGTTTATTTGCCGGGAAGTCTTACAGGACAACAACGGCTAACTGACGCCCTTCCTTGACAAAACCCCGCGCCGGACATAAATTATTCTTGAGGAACCCTTTTTGAAAAAAGGGTTCCTCAAACTCCTCCCAAAAACTTTTGGCTATCTTCCTGAGGGAGACCCCCCGGAAGATGAAATTCGCGCAAGAGGGGGTCTCCCTCAGGAAGATAAATAGCTAAAAGTCTTTGAAAGGGGGTCTGGGGGAAAACTTTCTTCAGAAAGTTTTCCCCCAAGAAAAAAATGAGACTCGATAAATTCACCATAAAATCCCAGGAGGCCATCTCAGCGGCCCAGGAAAGCGCCCGGTCCCTGGGCCACCAGGAGGTCTCAATAGAGCACCTCCTTCTTGCACTTATCGGCCAGGAGGGCGGCACCGTAAGGCCCGTAATCGAGAGGATAGGGGCGAACCCCGGGCTCGTAAAGGGCCAGATAGAGGAGGCCCTCGCAAAACTTCCCCGCGTAGAGGGCGCGGCGGCCGAGACCTATATCTCGCCGAGGCTCAGGACCGTGCTTGATGCGTCTTTCAAGGAGGCCTCGGAGATGAAGGACGAGTTCGTCTCCACCGAGCACCTTCTCCTCTCCATCGTGTCGGAGAAGAAGGGGACGGCCTCCGGCATCCTCTCGGCCAACGGCGTTACGAGGGAGACGGTCCTGAAGGCCCTTACCGCAGTGAGGGGCACGCACAGGGTCACCGACCAGATGCCGGAGGAGAAGTACCAGGCCATGGCTCGCTACGCGCGAGACCTCGTGGAGCTCGCCCGCAGGAACAGGCTCGACCCGGTAATCGGCCGCGACGAGGAGATAAGGAGAGTTATACAGGTCCTTTCGAGGAGGACGAAGAACAACCCCGTGCTCATAGGAGAGGCGGGCGTGGGAAAGACGGCCATCGTCGAGGGCATCGCCCAGAGGATAGTGGCCGGGGACGTGCCCGACACATTAAGGAACAAGAGGCTCCTCGCCCTCGACCTCGGGGCCCTTATAGCGGGCACGAAGTACAGGGGCGAGTTCGAGGACAGGTTGAAGGCGCTCCTGAAGGAGATCCAGGACGCCGCGGGAGAGGTGGTCCTCTTCATAGACGAGCTCCACACCCTCGTTGGCGCCGGGGCCGCCGAGGGGGCCATGGACGCCTCCAACATGCTCAAACCCGCCCTTGCCAGAGGCGAGCTCCGCTGTGTGGGCGCCACCACCCTGGACGAGTTCAGGAAGCACATAGAGAAGGACGCCGCCCTCGAGAGGAGGTTCCAGCCCGTATTTGTAGGGGAGCCGACGGTGGAGGACACGGTGGCGATATTGAGGGGCTTAAAGGAGCGCTACGAGGTCCACCACGGCATAAGGATCTCGGACTCGGCCATAGTCGCCGCCGCGACCCTTTCCAACAGGTACATAACCGACAGGTTCCTCCCCGACAAGGCCATAGACCTTGTAGACGAGGCCGCCAGCCGCTTGAAGATAGAGATAGAGTCCATGCCCACCGAGATAGACCAGATCGAGAGGCGCGTTATACAGCTCGAGATAGAAAAGCAGGCCCTCTCGAAGGAGAAGGACAAGGCCTCGCGCGAAAGGCTCGACAGGATAGAAAAGGAGCTCGCCGGATTAAAGGAAGAGTCCTCGCGCTTGAAGGCCCGGTGGCAGAACGAAAAAGAGGTGATAGGCAAAATCCGCGAGACGAAGAAAAAGATCGAGGACGCCAAGGCCGAGGCCGCCAGGGCCGAGAGGGAGGGGGACCTCGAAAGGGCGGCGGAACTCAAATACGGCGTCCTCTCCGCTCTTGAGAAGGAATTCGAGGCGGCGCAGAAAAGGCTCGCGGGGCTCCAGACTACGGGCAGGATGCTAAAGGAGGAGGTGGACGCCGAGGACATAGCACAGGTGGTTTCCGGATGGACGGGCATACCCGTAGCCCGGATGATGGAGGGCGAGCGGGAAAAACTCCTCAAGATGGAGGAGGGCCTTAGAAGGAGGGTCGTCGGGCAGGAAGCCGCGCTCCACGCCGTCTCGAACGCCGTAAGGAGGGCGAGGGCCGGCCTTCAGGACGTAAACCGGCCCATAGGCTCCTTTATCTTCCTCGGCCCAACGGGCGTTGGCAAGACGGAGACGGCGAGGGCCCTCGCGGAGTTCCTCTTCGACGACGAGCGCGCCATGGTGAGGATAGACATGAGCGAGTTCATGGAAAAGCACTCCATAGCGCGTCTCATAGGCTCGCCGCCCGGATACGTGGGCTACGAGGAGGGCGGGTACCTTACGGAGGCCGTAAGGAGAAGACCGTATTCCGTAATCCTCTTCGATGAGATAGAAAAGGCCCACCCCGAGGTCTTTAACCTCCTCCTCCAGATACTCGACGACGGCAGGCTCACCGACGGGCACGGACGCACGGTGGACTTCAAGAACACCGTCATCATCATGACCTCCAACACCGGGAGCTCCTTCATAACCGAGCTCGGGGAGAGGGACTATGAGGAGATCAAGAACCGCGTGACCGAGGCGCTGAGAAGCACCTTCAAGCCCGAGTTCCTGAACAGGATAGACGACACCATAATCTTCCATCCGCTGACCAGGGAGGTAATGTTTAGCATAGTGGGCATACAGCTCGAGCGCATAGGAAGGCTCCTTAAGGACAGGGGCATTGAGGCCGCCTTTACGGACGCCGCCAGGGAATGGCTCGCAGATAGGGGCTTTGACCCGGTCTACGGGGCGAGGGCCTTGAAGAGGCTTATCCAGAGGGAGGTCCAGGACACTCTCGCCACGAAGATACTCGAAGGCGAGTTCAAGGAGGAGGACACCGTCCTTGTAGACGCCGCCGAAGGAGGCCTCGTCTTCTCGCGCCCTTCGGAGAAGAGAGCGAAAGCGGCCCTTGACAAAGGGCTGAAATTAAAATAAATTATTAGGGTTAGGCAGCAGCGAAGCGGGTTTTTAAAACCGGCCCGCAAGCGGAGGATTTGCCTTGGCCCTTGGAAGGTGGGACCCATTTAAAGATCTGCTCTTCCTGCAGGAGCGCATGAGCCGCGTCTTCGACGAGGCCATCGCTCGATACAGGAGTCCCGCCGGGCTTTCGAGCTCCACCTTCTTCCCCCCCGTCGACATCTACGAGACCGAAAAAGATATCATACTCAAGGCCGAGCTCCCGGGGATAGAGATAGGCGACGTGGCGATCGAGGTTGATGAGAACGTCATAACCCTCAAGGGCGAGAGAAGGCTCAAGAAGAACCTCTGCCCGGAGAACTACCTGAGGATGGAGCGGTTCTACGGCTCCTTCGAGAGGGCCTTCAGCCTCCCGAACGTGGTGGATAGAAACTCCATAAAGGCGGACTTCAAGGACGGGGTTTTGAAGATAGCCGTACCCAAGGTAACCGTGCCCCGCCGCAGGAATATAAAGATAAAAATAGAATAGATAAGGGCCTCTTCGCAGACTATCATGCATCTCCCCTTACAGGGGTCTCATGCCGGGAAGAGCCGGGAAGTTTTTTGAAAGAGGGCTTGGAGGGCATCAAGCGGCATCCTGATTTTTGTTTCCATCCCGGCATCTGGAGGCACTGGTGAGGGATTGATTCGCCAGGAAGGGAAAGAATGGGCGAAGAGGATATAAAGAAAGAGGATATAAAGAAGGGAGCGACAGGCGAGGAAAAGGCCGGGGGGGCTTCCGAGGGAGCCGGGGGCGAGGAACACACGGGAGAGCTGCCTCCGCTGGACTTCACGACCTTTATCTTCTCTCTCGCCTCCTCCGTGCTCATGAACCTCGGGGTCGTTGAAAACCCCATTACGAAGAAGAAGGAAAAAGAGCCCGAGGTCGCCAGGCAGACCATCGACCTTATCGAGCTCCTCAAGGGGAAGACAAAGGGGAATCTTACGGAAGAGGAGGCTAAACTCCTCGACGACCTGCTTCACGAGCTGCATCTGCGCTACTGCAGGGTTGTCGGGGGGTAGGTTCTTCCTGCTACAGGGACCGGGAAACCCTTTGGCGAAAAACCGGTAAAAATTCGTTTAACTGACCAATTTAAGACCTCGAAGCCCATGAGGCCCTCGGTCCATGGGCCAGGAGGGGGCCGGGGTGGGCGTAATTTTTTCAGGGAGCAGACCAATGTCCGGCAAAAAAAACTTCGGGATAAAGACACTCATATTCGTTTCCATCGTCTCCGTGCTGGCGGGGATAATCTTGACCGCCGGCATGGACATGACCGGCCCTACCGACGCCCAGAACTTCTGGAAGGAGTCTTCCGGGGGCGAGGCCAAGGTGGAGCCGAGGAGGGGCGGCTTCTCTGAGCTTGCGAAAAAACTCTCGCCCACGGTCGTGAACATCTCGACCACGCAGAGTATAAAGGAAAGGCCCTTCGCCCCCTTGCCGGACTTCAAGAGCCCCTTCGACGAGTTCTTCGACGACTTCGACAGGTTCTTTAACGAGCCACAGAGGGAGTTCAAAAGGCAGAGCCTGGGCTCCGGCTTCATGATAAACAAGGAAGGCTACATACTCACGAACCAGCACGTGATAGAGAACGCCACGGAGATACTCGTAACCCTCTCGGACAACAAGAGGGACTACAAGGCGGAGGTAGTGGGCGAGGACAAGAAGCTCGACATCGCCCTTATAAAAATAGACGCCAAGACGGACCTGCCCGTAGCCGCCCTCGGGGACTCCGATGAGCTCGAAATCGGCGAATGGGTGCTGGCCATAGGAAACCCCTTCGGTCTCGGGGGCACCGTGACCGCCGGCATAGTGAGCCAGAAGGCGCGCTTCATCGGTTCAGGGCCCTATGACAACTTCATCCAGACCGACGCCTCCATCAACCCGGGCAACTCCGGAGGGCCGCTTTTCAACATGAAGGGCGAGGTCGTGGGCATTAACACCGCCATAGTGGCCGGCGGCCAGGGCATAGGTTTCGCCAGCCCCATAAACATGGTAAAGGAAGTCCTGGTCCAGTTGAAGGACTACGGCAAGGTCACCAGAGGCTGGATAGGCGTCAGCATTCAGGAGCTCACACCCGAGCTCGCAAGGTCCTTCGAACTCAAGGAGGCCAAGGGCGTGCTCGTCTCTTCCGTAAACCCCGGCGACCCCGCGGACCTCGCGGGCATAAGGGCCGGGGACATCGTAGTCTCCTTCAACGGAAAACCGGTGGAGGGCATCAATGACCTCCCGAGGGTCGTGGCCGTAACGACCCCTGGAAAGAAGGTCGAGGTCGCGCTCCTGAGGGACGGGAAGAAGACAACCCTCTTCGTCACCGTGGGCACCATGAAAGATGGCGAAGCCATGGTCGCCGAGGTCCCCGGCGAAGAGGGGACGCCTGATACGAAGATGGGGCTCAACGTGCAGGACCTCACCCCGGAGCTCGCCAGGAGGCTCGGCGTTGACGAGGCCGGGGGGATATTCATAAGCAACGTAAGGCCCGACAGCCCGGCCGAGGACGCCGGCCTGAGGCGCGGTGACGTGATTATCGAGATAAACCGCAGACCCGTAAAGGACATGGCCGACTACAGGACGGCCATAGAGGAGGCGCAAAAGGAGCGCGACGTCCTCTTCCTCATAAAACGCGGCGCCAATATCATCTACGTGGTAATGGAGCTCGAACAATAACTGGAGAAATTTTTTTCCCGGGCGCTGTAAACTACTTCGATCTTTTATCCGATCGGGAGATTCTTTTAAAAAGCCAATCGGCATCCATGCGCCCACGCAAAAGGGTCTCTCCAGACCTATTCCAGGAACTTTTATGCCATTTCCGCCCGGGTTGCCCCTTTAACGGGAAATGGCGTAAAAGTCCTTGAAAGGGGGTTCGGGTGAAAACCTTCTCAGAGAGAGTTTTCCCCCGGGATAAAAAGTGGCTTCTTACATCGTCGCCCTCACCGGGGCGAGCGGGGCCGTATACGGCTTAAGGCTCATAGAGGAGTTGTTGAAAAGGGGGGATGATGCGGAGCTTCTCATCTCCCCTTGCGGTTTTTTGATACTCGAAGCAGAGCTCGGCCTGAAGCTCGAAGGCGCGGACGCGGCCGAAAAGATAAAGGGCTACATTGAAGGGAAAGGCCTAAAGGGCATAAAGGGCGGCCTCAACTACACCCCCTCCGACAGGCTCACCTCAAAGCTCGCAAGCGGCTCCTCGCTCCCAAAGAAGATGGTCATATGCCCCTGCTCCATGGGCACCCTCGGCAGGATCGCCTCGGGGATTTCGGGAAATCTTATTGAGAGGGCCGCCGATTGTGTGTTAAAGGAGAGGGGGGTCCTCGTCCTCGTCCCGAGGGAGACGCCTCTTAACGCCATACAACTCGAGAACATGCTCAAACTATCCAGGGCAGGGGCCGTCATTCTCCCGGCCATGCCCGCTTTTTACTCGAAACCCCGGTCCATAGAAGAGATGGTGGACTTCGTCGTGGGCAAGACCCTCGACGCCCTCGGGGTCGAGAACGACCTCTACAGGAGGTGGAAGGGATAGCCTCC
>DATEAM010000073.1:0-8210 GCA_035288385.1 Thermodesulfobacteriota bacterium | reverse complement strand
GGCCCCCCGGCCCCCCCGCGCCCCCCCCGGCCCCCCGGGCAAGAGACTCAGGCAAGCCTCTCGGTAACCCCCATGAGCTCTTTTAGCTTCCTGCCAGGGTCCTCTTCCCGGACAAGGGATTCCCCGACGAGGAAGGCGTCTACGCCTGCATTTTTGAGTTTCTCTATGTCCTCTCTCGTATTTATCCCGCTCTCCGTCACTATGATCCTGTCTCCGGGCACGAGGGGTGCGAGCTCGAGAGTCGTCCTTATGTCTGTCCTGAAGGTCCTCAAGTCCCTGTTGTTTATGCCGATTATTTTCGCGTCCGCTTCAAGCGCCCTTTCAAGCTCTCCCCGGTCATGGACCTCGACGAGGGCAGACATCCCGAGCTCCGTGGTAAGGCCCAGGAGTTTCTTGAGCCTGTCCTTGTCGAGGGCCGCCACGATAAGGAGGAGGGCGTCGGCACCGGCGGCGCGCGACTCATGGACCTGTATCTCGTCTATTATGAAGTCTTTCCTCAGGACCGGCAAGAAGGTCTTCTTCTTTATAAGGGCGAGGTACTCGAGTCTGCCATCGAAATACTTTTCGTCGGTAAGCACGCTTATGGCGGCGGCGCCGTTCCTCTCGTAGGCCCGGGCTATGGCGAGGGGGTCGAAGTCCTTACGTATGACGCCCCTGGATGGCGAGGCCTTCTTCACCTCGGCTATTATCCTTACTGCCTCCCCTCCGCTTATGGCGGCGGCGAAGTCCCTCGGGGGCTCGAGCTCGGCAGACCTTTTCCTCATCTCCTCGACGGAGGCGGATGCCTTTAGCCTCGAGACCTCCTCGGCCTTGTTCTTTATGATTTCTTCGAGCATCGTCTTATTGAGGGGAACTTTTTGTAAAAAGTTCCCCTCAGGCTCCCCTCTTGGAGGAACCTTTTTGAAAAAAGGTTCCTCCAAACCTCTTCCAAAAACTTTTAGCTTTTCCCGGTAGGAAGCCACGCAGCAGAAAATAGCCAATCTTCAGAAAGGTTTCACCCAAATCATTTGTTCGTAATCTCCTTGAGCTTTTCGAGTTTTTCGAGGGCCCCGCCCGAGTCTATGGCCCCGTGCGCCACGGCGATGCCTTCTGCGATGGAGCCCGTCCCGCCGCCGGCGGCTATGGCCGCCGCGCTGTTTAAAAGCACCACGTCCCTCTGGGGGCCCTTTTTGCCGTTGAAGATATCGAGGATTATGCGGGCGTTGACTTCAGGCTCCCCGCCCTTCAAGTCTGCCGGCTGACACCTCTCGAAACCGAAGTCCTCGGGCTTTATGTGGTATGTCCTTATGCCGGAGTCCTTTAGCTCCGTTACCCGCGTCTCTCCCGTAAGGGTTATCTCGTCGAGGCCGTCTTCGCCTCTCACCACGAAGGCGTGCTCGGCTCCGAGGTTAAAGAGCACCTTGGCGAGCATGTCAGTTAGCGCCGGGTCGTAGACGCCGAGGACCTGGCGCCTCGCCCCTGCGGGGTTCGTAAGGGGCCCGAGGATGTTGAAGATCGTCCTTATGCCGATCTCCCGCCGAACCGCCGCGGCGTACTTCATGGCCCCGTGAAGGAGCGGGGCGAAGAGGAAACCTATTCCCGCCACGGCGAGGCACTCCTCGACCCTCTCCACCTCGGCCTCTATGTTCACTCCGAGGGCCTTCAGGACGTCGGCGCTGCCGCTCTTCGAAGAGACGCTCCTGTTTCCGTGCTTGGCAACGGTTATCCCGCTTGCGGCGACCACGAAGGCCGAGGCCGTCGAGATGTTGAAGGTCATGGACTCGTCTCCTCCCGTGCCGCAGGTGTCGACGACGTTGTCGGCGCTCACGGAGACCTTGGTAGCCTTCTCGCGCATCACCCGGGCGGCGCCCGTTATCTCCTCCACGGTCTCGCCCTTTAGCCTCAGGGCCGTTATGAACGAGCCTATCTGCGCCGGGGAGGCCTCCCCCGTCATAATCCCGTTCATTACATGGACCATCTCCTCTTCCGAGAGGTCTACTCCGCGCACCACCTTTGAAATCGCTTCCTTTATCATGCCGTCGCCTTATTTTAGAAAACCAGGGTTAAAGGGTCGTTAAGATTTCATGAATTAACCGTATTTCTTCAAAAAGTTCCCGAGTATCGCCTTGCCCGCGCCCGTCAATATGGACTCGGGGTGGAACTGCACGCCCTCTATGGGGAGCTCCCTGTGCCGAAGGCCCATGACCTCGTCGTGGTCCGTCCACGCGCTCACCTCGAGGACGCGGGGAAGCGTGTCCCTCCTGACTATGAGGGAATGGTAGCGGTTGGCCTGGAAGGGGTTCTCTATCCCCTCGTATATCGTCTTTCCGTCGTGGTAGACCATGGAGGTCTTCCCGTGCATGAGGCGCTCCGCCTTTACGACCTCTCCTCCGAAGGCGTAGCCGATTGACTGGTGGCCGAGGCAGACCCCGAGAATGGGCACACGCCCCGCGAAGTGCTTTATGACCTCCACCGATACGCCCGCCTTCGTGGGGTCGCAGGGCCCCGGGGATATCACTATCCTCCTCGGGCCGAGCCCCTCTATCTCGGAGACCGTTACGGCGTCGTTCCTGAATACCCGGACGTCCTCGCCGAGCTCCATGAAATACTGGACGAGGTTGTAGGTGAAGGAATCGTAATTGTCTATCATCAAGAGCATGTCATTTTATCGGGGGAAACCTTTCTGTAGAAAGGTTTCCCCCAAACCCCCTTCCAAAGACTTTTGGCTATCCCATGAGGGGGAGACCCCCTCTTACGCGAATTTCATCTCCCGGGGGGTCTCCCCCTCATGGGATAAATAGCATAAAGTTTTTGAGGGGAGTCTGAGGGGAACTTTTTTCAAAAAGTTCCCCTCAGTAAAGCCCCTCTCTCGCCATGGTGATGGCCTTGAGCATCCCGCGGGCCTTGTTCTCCGTCTCCTCGAACTCCTTTTCGGGCACGCTGTCGGCCACTATCCCGGCCCCCGCCTGTATGTAAATGCGTCCGTCCTTTATGACCATGGTCCTTATGGCTATGCACATGTCCATGTTGCCGGAGTAGCTAAGATACCCGACGCTTCCGCCGTAGACCCCCCTCCTGCAGGGCTCGAGCTCCTCTATTATCTCCATGGCCCTTATCTTCGGGGCCCCGGTCAGCGTGCCGGCGGGGAAGCACGCGCCGAGGGAGTCGAAGGAGTCCTTTTCGTCGAGGAGCACTCCGTGGACGCTGGAGACTATGTGCATCACGTGGGAGTACCTCTCTATGCTCATGAGCTCGTCCACCTCCACGGTGCCCGCCTCGCAGACCCTTCCTATGTCGTTCCTTCCCAGGTCAACGAGCATTATGTGCTCGGCGAGCTCCTTTGGGTCGGCGAGGAGCTCCTTTTCGAGTGCGGAGTCCTCCTCCTCGTCGCGGCCCCTCCGTCTCGTGCCCGCAATCGGTTTTACGTTCACGTCCCTGCCCTCGACCCTTACGAGTATCTCGGGAGAGGAGCCCACGAGGGTTAACCCCTCGAGCCTCAGGAAGAACATGTAGGGAGAGGGGTTTATCACGCGAAGCGACCTGTAGACGTCGAAGGGTTCCACGTCCAGGGGCGTGGAGAACCTCTGGGATATCACGGTCTGTATCACGTCCCCATCGACTATGTATTTTTTTATCCTCTCCACGGCCTCGAGGAAGTCCGCCCTTTCGAAGTTGGACGTGACCTCTTCCCCGACGCGCCTCTTCTCCGGACCGGCGGCGCGCGCAGGGAGCGGCGTGGGCGGGGGGGGCGGGGGTGTATCCCTCAGGGTCCTTACAAGGGAGTCTATCTTCTCCGTGGACCTCCTGTAGACCTCGTCCATGTCCTCCTCCCCTGTCACGCAGGCGTTGGATATCACCTTTATCTTGTGCTCCACGTTGTCGAAGACGAGGAGCGTGTCGGTGAAGATGAAGTACATGTCATGGGTGTCGAGGTCCCTAACCGCGGTCTCCGGGAGCCTCTCTATGTGCCTTACTATGTCGTAGGCGAGGTAGCCTATGGCGCCTCCGGCAAACCTCGGAGCCCCTTCCACTTCGGCCATGACGTAGCGGCTCATGATGCCCTTCATGACCTCGAGGGGGTCGCCCTCTATGGTCTCTTTTCCTCCCCCCTCTCCCCCCTCGATTACCTCCACGGTCGTGACCCTGGCCCTTACCACCATCCTCGGCTCGGTGCCGAGAAGGCTACCTGCCCCACTTCTCCCCGCCCTCCACGCTCTCGAGGAGAAAGGCGTCTCCTCCCCTGTCTATCTTCAGGAAGGCGGACACAGGGGTGTCCGTGTCCGCGAGGATATCCCTCCAGACGGGCACTATGTTCGAGCCCCCGGCCTTTTCTCTAAATTCTTCTAAGGAAGGGAAATACTTGGGCTTTTTCATAAGTAAATAAGATTATCACAGCGGGGACGGGGTAGTCAACGGGGAAAACCCTTTAGCCGGCCTTTGTGCCCTGCCTCAGGCCGTGGGGGGGTGGGGGGGTGGGGGGGGTATGAGGGGTGTGGACGGCCGGGGTGTCGACCCCACAGGCTTCGTCGAGGCTGGCGAGAGTTGCGGCCTCGGTCATGGCCCCCCTGTCAATTCAAGTTTTAGCGGTATGGTGGATTACGGCTGATTCCCTTACCTTCGGCAACGCCCTGGAGAACGGATAACCCATAAACATAATATATCCGAATTCCCTGTCAATAGGACTTTTTCTCAGCCCTGTTTTTTCCCTTGCCGCACGATGGGGAAAAACCCCCTTGACGAAATCGGGCGGGTGATATATCTTGAAATTCTATGAAGAATCTCGCCGCCATAGTCCTTGCAGCGGGCAAGGGCACGAGGATGAAGTCCAGAATGCCCAAGGTGCTCCATCCCGTGGCCGGACGGCCCATGCTCTCCTACGTGATGCGTCTCCTTGAGGGACTCGGCGCCCGAAGGGTAATAGTCGTCGTGGGCCACGGCGCCGAAGAGGTGCAAAGGGCCTTCGCCTCCCGGAGAGTAACCTTCGTCGAGCAGACCGAGCAGCGCGGCACGGGCCATGCCGTAATGTGCGCGGCAAAGGCCCTCAAGGGCTTCAACGGCGACGTCCTAATCCTCTCCGGCGACGTCCCTCTCCTTACAGCGTCCACCGTGAAGGGCCTGTGCAGGGTTTACCGTAAGGACAGGAACACGGCCCTCGGCCTCATAACGACCATACTCGACGACCCGGGAGGCTACGGGAGGGTATTGAGGGACGAAAGGGGCGCGGTGGCCGCCGTGGTGGAGGATAAAGACGCGACCCCGGAACAGAGGTCCATCTCCGAGGTTAACGCCGGGACCTACCTCGTGGACTCCTCTTTCCTTCTTAAAAACATAAGAAGGCTCAAAAAGGAGAACGTCCAGGGGGAGTACTATCTTCCAGACCTCGTGGGCATGGCCGTCAGAAGGGGCCGCGGGGTCACGGCCCTCACCCACCTCGACCCCGCGGAGGTCATGGGGGTAAACAACAGGGTGGAGCTCGCCAGGGCCTCCAGGGTCATGAGGCTACGGGTCCTCGAAGGGCTCATGCTCTCCGGGGTTACGGTCATAGACCCGGATACTACTTACATAACGTACGGGGTCAAGGTGGGCCCCGACACCACCATCCATCCCTCGGCCCACATCTCGGGCGACACGGCCATAGGCACAGACTGCGTCATTGAGCAGGGCGCCGTCATAAGGGACTCGGCGATAGGGGCGAGGTCTGTGATAAAGAGCTATTCCGTCATAGAAGAGAGCGCCATAGGCCGCGACGTGGCTATCGGGCCTTTTGCGAGACTGAGGCCCCGGAACAGGATCGCCGACGGCGCGCGCATAGGAAACTTCGTGGAGGTGAAGAAGACGACCATGGGCAGGTCCTCCAAGGCGAACCACCTCACGTACCTCGGAGACTCGGTCATCGGCTCCGGGGTCAACATCGGGGCCGGCACCATTACCTGCAACTACGACGGGGCGAGAAAGCACACCACCCGGATAGACGACGGAGCGTTCATAGGGAGCGACTCCCAGTTGATAGCCCCCGTAAGGGTGGGCAGGAAGGCCTATGTCGGCTCCGGCACAACGGTTACGAAGGACGTGCCCCCAGGGGCGCTTGTACTGTCGAGGGCCGAGGAGAAGGTGGTAAAGGGCTGGGTCAAGAAGAGGTTCAAAAAGTAGGGCGCCCGAGAGGCGTTCCGGTTTAAGGAGAAAAAGACGGGATGTGCGGGATAGTGGGATATACGGGGCCGAGACAGGCCGCCGAGGTCCTTTTAGAGGGCCTTAAAAGGCTCGAGTACAGGGGCTACGACTCTTCGGGGCTCGCCATAGTGGAGGGGTCGAAGGTGGGTCTTAGGAGGACCGTGGGCAAGCTCGAAAGGCTCGTCGCGGAGGTTGAGAAAAGACCGCTCAAAGGCCACACCGGCATAGGCCACACGCGCTGGGCCACGCACGGGAGACCGAGCGAGCAAAACGCCCACCCCCACATCGAAGGCGGGGTCGCCGTAGTCCATAACGGCATAATAGAGAACTACCTCACTTTGAAGGAATGGCTTAAAAGGGATGGGGCCCTGTTCAAGTCGGAGACGGATACCGAGGTCCTGAGCCACCTGATAAACCGTGAGATCAATGAGGGCAAAACCCTCGCCGAGGCAGTGCGAGGAGCCGTAAAGCACGTTAAGGGCACCTATGCAATTGCCGTCATAAGCGAGAAGGAGCCGGACAGGGTCGTGGGGGCGAGGATGGAGTGCCCGCTTATCGTGGGGCTAGGTTCGGGCGAGGCAATGCTCTGCTCCGACATACCCGCTGTGCTCGGCATCACCAGGAACGCCGTATTCCTCGAGGACGGCGACATCGTTACCCTCACGCCCGACTCCGTGGAGGTCACCGACTCGGGAGGCCGCAGGGTGGAAAGAAAGCCGGTTTACATAGACTGGAGCCCCGTCATGGCGGAGAAGGGCGGGTACCGCCACTTCATGCTAAAGGAGATATTCGAGCAGCCCAGGGCCGTGGCCGACACCTTCCGCGGCAATATCGTGGAGGAGAAGGGCGAGGTCTTCCTCCACAGGTTCGACATGGACGTTAAAAGCATCCGGAGGTTATATATCATAGCCTGCGGCACTTCATGGCACGCGGGGCTCGTGGGCAAGTTCCTCTTCGAGGAGTTCTTCGGCGTGCCCACCGAGGTGGATCTCGCAAGCGAGTTCCGCTACCGTAACCCCCTTGTGGGAAAGAATGATCTGGCGATCGCCATCTCCCAGTCCGGAGAGACGGCCGACACGCTCGCCGCGGCCAGAGAGGTGAAGAGAAGGGGGGGCGAGCTCGTCTCGGTCTGCAACGTGATGGAGTCGAGCCTTACCAGGGAGGCCGGCTGGTCCTTCATGACCCACGCCGGCCCGGAGATCGGGGTAGCCTCCACAAAGGCCTTCACCACCCAGCTCGTCGCCCTATACCTCCTCGCCCTCTGGTTCGGAAGGGCTTCAGGAAAGATAGACGCCTCGCGCGGAAAAGAGCTCATAGGAGAGCTCGTAAGGCTCCCCAAGAAGATCGAGAAGATACTCGACGGAGAGGCGCACATAGAGGCCCTGGCGAAAAAGTATTTCCACCTGCGGGACTTCATCTACCTCGGGCGCGGCATAAACTACCCCATCGCCCTCGAGGGGGCGTTGAAGTTGAAGGAGATATCCTACATACACGCCGAGGGATACCCGGCAGGCGAGATGAAGCACGGCCCCATCGCGTTGATAGACGAGGATGTCCCCGTGGTGGCCCTCGCCCCGAGGGACGCCACGTACCCCAAGATGCTCTCCAACCTGGAGGAGGTCAAGGCCAGGGGCGGACGTATCATAGCCGTCGTCAACGAAGGGGACACGGAGGCGAGCGAGAGGGTGGACGACGTCATAACGGTGCCGGCCACCACGGTGCAGCTCGCCCCCATACTCATGACGGTGCCGCTGCAGCTCCTCGCCTATCACATAGCGATTCTCAAGGGCACCGACGTGGACCAGCCGAGGAACCTCGCCAAGAGCGTGACCGTCGAGTAGGCTTGAAATGTCCTCACCCCTCATACGATTCATAACCCTCGTGCCCGCCGCCTATCTCCTCGGGTCCGTGCCCTTCGGGGTGCTCTTTTCAAGGGCCTTCGGCGGGGCGGACCCCAGGACCACCGGGAGCCGGAACATCGGGGCGACGAACGTACGGAGGGCCGCGGGAAAGGCCGCCGGGGCGCTCACCCTCGCAGCCGACATACTGAAGGGGACGGC
>DATEAM010000072.1:0-10142 GCA_035288385.1 Thermodesulfobacteriota bacterium | reverse complement strand
GAGACAGGGTCCTAATCTCGGGGGTGCTCTATACGGCCAGGGACGCGGCTCACAAGAGGTTCATGGAACTCCTCGACAGGGGAGAGAAACTCCCCTTCGACGTAAAGGGACAGATCATCTATTACGTGGGCCCTACGCCGGCAAAACCGGGCCAGGTGATCGGCTCGGCAGGGGCCACGACGAGCGGCAGGATGGACGCCTACACGCCGAGGCTCCTCAAACTCGGTCTGAAGGCAACCATAGGAAAGGGCGCGAGGAGCTCCGAGGTCATAGAAGCGATGAAGGCGAAAAAGGCGGTTTACCTCGCAGCCGTGGGCGGGGCGGCCGCGCTCATATCGAAGTGCATTGTGAAGTCCGAGGTCGTCGCCTACGAGGACCTCGGGCCAGAGGCAGTAAGGAGGCTTACGGTGGAGGACTTCCCGGCGATAGTCGTAAACGACACCAGGGGAGGAGACCTCTTCGCCGAGGGCGTCAAGGAGTACAGGAGGACGGCTTGAAGATAAAACTCTCGAAAGAGGACATAGATAGCGCCCTTATCCGTCAGCTCGAGCGCATGAGCGGCGAGGACTTCAAGAAGTGCTACCAGTGCGGCAACTGCTCAGGGGGCTGCCCCGTAAGCTACGCCATGGACGTCCCGCCGAGCCAGATTATAAGGTTCCTCCAGCTCGGACGGGTGGACAAGATCGCCGAGGCGAACTCCATGTGGGTCTGCGTGGGGTGCCTCCAGTGCTACTCCCGGTGCCCAAAGGGCGTAAGTGTAGCGAATACCCTGGAGGCCATGAGGCAACTGAGCCTCAGGAAGGGAGCGGACCACGACGATATCTCCGAGCTCCCCTTCCCCTTCCTGAAAAAGGCGCCCCAGCAGGCGATAGTATGCGGGTTTCGCAAGTTTGTTAGTTAGGGGGAAACTTTCTGAAGAAAGTTTCCCCCTAAAACCCCCTTCAAAGACTTTTAGCTATTTATCCTGTGGGGGGAGACCCCCTCGTGAGAAAATTCTTCCAAGGGGTCACCCCCCACAGGATAGCCAAAAGTTTTTGGAAGGAGCTTGAGGAAACCTTTGTTCAAAAAGGTTTCCTCAAAATAACAAAATCATGAAGATACCGTATTATCCGGGTTGCACATTAAATACCGTAGCCAAGGACTTCGACCTTTCGGCCAGGGAGTCGGCCAGGGCCGTGGGCTTCGAGATGGCGGAGTTAAGCCAGTGGAACTGCTGCGGGGCCACCTTTCCGCTCACCCCGGATAACCTGATCGCCCTCACGGCCCCGGCCAAGGTCCTGGCGAACGCGAAAAAAGAGGGCGACACCCTCACGACCCTCTGTTCCGTCTGCTATAACGTATTGAAGCGCACGAACAAGGTCTTGAGGGACGACAAGGAAAAACGGGGCGTCATCACAGGCTTCATGGAGGAGGAGTACGACGGGAGCGTGGAGGTGGTGCACTTCCTCGAGGTATTGAGGGACAAGTTGGGCTTCGGGAAGGTCAAGGAGGCAGTGAAAAAACCCCTCAAGGGTTTAAAGGTCGGCTCCTATTACGGGTGCATGCTCTTGAGGCCCTTCGAGGACATGGGCATAGACAAAGCCGAGAGCCCGACCGTGATGGAGGACCTCTTCAGGGCCCTCGGGGCCGAGCCCGTCTTCTTCCCCAACAGGATAGAGTGCTGCGGGGCGCATCTGGCCATGGATAACGAGGGTATCGTCAAGAGGCTTTCGGGCAACGTCCTCACCTCGGCCGTTGACAACGGGGCCGAGATCGTCGTGACGAGCTGTCCGCTGTGCCAGTACAACCTCGAGAACAGCCAGTCGCAGATTGCCTCCGAGGCCGCGGGCTATAACCCCGTGCCCGTAGTTTATTTCACGCAGCTCCTGGGCCTCGCCCTCGGTCAGAGCATTGACACGCTCGGGTTTGACAAGAACAGGTGGGACGCGCTCCCGCTCCTTAAGGACAAGGGTCTTTTAAGCTGAGAGGTGGTTTATGCCGAGAATAGGCGTCTTTGTATGCCAGTGCGGCAACAACATAGCTGACACGGTGGACACGAAGAAGGTCGCCGAGGAGGCGAAGAAGCTCCCTGGCGTGGTCTACGCCGAAGACTTCAAGTTCATGTGCTCCTCCCCGGGTCAGGACGCCTTCAGGGAGGCCATCAGGAAGCATAACCTTGACGGCGTCATCGTCTCCGCCTGCTCCCCCCACATGCACGAGAAGACCTTCAGGAGGGCGTGCTCCGGGGCGGGCTTGAACCCCTACAAGTGCGAGATAGCCAACATCCGCGAGCAGTGCTCCTGGGTCCACCACGACAAGACGAAAGAGACGGGCACGGTAAAGAGCATAGACCTGACGCGGATGACCATAGAGAGGCTCAAGAAGAACAGGGCTCTTTCCACGGTCAAGATCCCCGTGAACAAGAGGGCCCTCGTGATAGGCGGGGGCATAGCCGGCATCCAGGCCGCCCTCGACATAGCCGAGGGCGGCAGGCAGGTGGTGCTCGTGGAAAAAGAGCCCTCCATCGGGGGCAACATGGCCAAGCTCTCGGAGACCTTCCCCACCATGGACTGCTCCCAGTGCATACTCACCCCGAAGATGGTGGAGGCCGAGCTCCACGACAACATAAAGCTCTATACCTATTCGGAGGTGGAGAAGGTCGACGGCTACATCGGAAACTTCACGGTGCAGATAAGGAAGAAGGCAAAGTACGTCAACGAGGAGCTGTGCACCGGCTGCGGCGAGTGCTGGGAAAAGTGCCCCTTCAAGGCCCCGAGCGAGTTCGAGCACGGTCTCTCCAAGCGTAAGGTCATATACACGCCCTTCCCCCAGGCCGTGCCCAACATCCCTGTAATAGACGCCCCGAACTGCCCCAAGATTCAGAAGGACAAGTGCGGGCTTTGCGAAAAGGTCTGCGGCCCCAAGGCGATAGACTACAAACAGAAGGACCAGGTCGTGACCGAGGAGTTCGGGGCCATAGTGGTGGCCACGGGCTACGAGCTCATGCCAAACGAGAGATTCGGCGAGTACGGGTACGGCCGCATCCCTGACGTCATAAACGGGCTCCAGTTCGAGCGCCTCGCCTCCTCCTCCGGGCCCACGGGGGGGCGGATAAAAAGGCCCTCCGACGGCAAGGTCCCCGAGAGCGTCGTATTCATCCAGTGCGTGGGTTCGAGGGACGAGAAGAAGGGCGTGAGTTATTGTTCAAAGGTATGCTGCATGTACACGGCGAAGCACACCAAGCTATACAGGCACAAGGTCCAAGACGGCCAGGCCTACGTCTTCTACATGGACATACGCTCGGGCGGCAAACGCTACGAGGAGTTCGTAAGAGGCGCCATAGAGCACGATGGGGCCATGTACCTGAGGGGCCGGGTCTCGAGGGTATACGAGCGCGACGGCAAGGTGGTGGTCCAGGGCGCGGACACCCTTAGCGACTCGCAGGTGGAGATAGAGGCCGACATGGTGGTCCTCGCCACGGCAATAGTATCGAGGACGGGGGCCGACACCCTCGCCCAGACGCTGGGCATAGGCTACGACAAGCACAAATTCTACAACGAGTACCACCCGAAGCTAAAGCCCGTGGAGACGGTAACGGCCGGGATATTCCTCTCCGGGACCTGCATGGGCCCCATGGACATACCCGAGACGGTGGCCCAGGGGAGTGCCGCGGCGAGCAAGGTCCTCGCTCTCTTTTCCGCTGACGAGATGGCCAGGGAGCCCATTACCGCGCTCGTCAACACGATGACCTGCAACGCATGCTGGGACTGCGTCGTTGCCTGCCCATATTCGGCAATAGAAAAGGATACGGTAAAGGACAGGCAGGGCAACGTGGTAAGGTGGCTCGCGAAGGTGAACGACGGGGTATGCACTGGATGCGGCACCTGTGTAGCCGCCTGCAGGTCCAAGGCCATAGACCTCAAGGGATACACGGACGAACAGGTCTACGCCGCTATAAATGCTTTTTAGCTGGGGAAAACACAATCTGTAAGAAAGGTTTTCCCCCAGACCCCCATTCCAAAGACTTTTGGCTATCCCTTGGAGGGAGACCCCAGGAGATGAAATACGCGTAAGAGGGGTCTCCCTCCAAGGGATAAAGAGCTAAAAGTTTTTGAAAGGAGTCTGAGGAAAACTTTTTTCAAAAAGTTTTCCTCAGTAAAAACAGATGAACGGAAATTTCGAACCGAAGATAATGGCCTTTGTATGCAACTGGTGCACCTATGCCGGGGCCGACCTCGCCGGGACCTCACGGATGGAGTACAGGCCGAACGTGAGGATAGTGAAGCTTCCGTGCACCGGGAGGATTGACCCTCTCTTCATAATAAAGGCCTTTGAGAACGGCGCCGACGGGGTCCTCGTCTCGGGGTGCCACCCCGGAGACTGCCATTACACGGCCGGCAACTACCACGCCCGGAGGCGCTGGATAGCCTTCAGGAGCTTGATGGAGTTTACTGGCATCGACATGAGGAGGCTCCACTTCTCGTGGGTCTCGGCCTCCGAGGCGATTAAATGGGTGGACCTCATAAACAGCGTCACCGACGAGGTGAAACAACTCGGCCCCTTCATGGAGTACAGGGGGCTTAAGGAGAAAGCCGCGGAATAGAAGATGGAAAACGCATTAAGAGAGAAGGCAAGGGAACTCCTCACCTCCGGGGAGGTCCAGGTAGTCATAGGCTACGGGTGGAACAGGAGGAAGACCCGCACGACCCCCGTTTTCATAACGAGGAGCGAGGACGCAGACAGGCTCGTCTTCAACCCTCTCTGCGTAAACAACCTCTCCATCTACCTCACGCGCAAGTACAAGGACATACAGGCCCTCGGAAGGCCCGCCATCGTGGCAAAGGGCTGCGACATAAAAAACATAGTAGTCCTCATCTCCGAGAGTCAGGTAAAGCGAGAGGGCGTCTACATAATCGGCGCCACCTGCAACGGAGTCGTCTACAAGCAGGAGCTCTGGGCCGGAGAATTGAATCCCGGGATAATGCCCACGAAGTGCCACAACTGCGACGTCAGGAACCCCCATGTCACGGACTTCGTCGTAGGCGACAAGACGGACTTCACCCCTCCAGAGGAGCCGACCGGCATGGTCTTCGACAGGATCCGCGAGCTCGACAAAAAGACTCCCTCCGAGAGGTGGGGTTTCTGGATCGAGGAGTTCTCGCGGTGCATAAAGTGCTACGCCTGCCGCCAGGCCTGTTCGCTCTGCTACTGCGAGAGGTGCATAACTGAGAAGAACATGCCCCAGTGGGTGGAGACGAGCGCCCACCCGAGGGGCAACCTCTCCTGGAACCTCATAAGGGCCATGCACCTTGCCGGCAGGTGCACCTTCTGCGGGGAGTGCGAGAGGTCGTGCCCGGTGAACATCCCTCTTAACCTCGTAAACCAGAAGCTCGTCCTCACAGTAAAGGACGCCTTCAGTTACAGGAGCGGCTACGACGAGAAAGAGCATCCTCCCATGATAGTATACAGCCCGGAGGACAAGGAGAACTTCATAAAGTAGGGTAAGGGAAAAATGACCGATAAACTTCTGAAGAGAGAAAACCTCGATAAACTCATAGGCTCGGTTACGGTCGGCGGCGGGGTGTTCGTGGCCCCGGGTATGGAGGCCCGCAGGGTGGTGTTCAGGGAGGTCACCCGTGCCGACGAGATGACCCACGACTACATAATACCGGTAAACTCCTACAAGGACTGGGTCTTCCCCCAGACGGAGGTCATCGCTCGCTTTGCCATAAAAAAGGACGGGGTTGACCTTAAGGGCGAGAAGATAGAGCCCCCGGAGACGGTGGTCTTCGGCGCGAGGCCCTGCGAGGCAGCGAGCCTCGCGTCACTGCGTTCGGTATTCACCTGGGACTTCATAGACGAGTTCTACACGAGGCGCGAGGACAGGCTCACGGTCCTGACGGTCGCATGCACGGCCGCCGACGACGAGTGCTTCTGCACCACAGTAGAGCTCTCGCCGGAGTCGACGGTCGGCTCGGACGTCTACCTCAAGGAGACGGCGGACGGTGATTACCTGGCCAGCGCCATAACCGACAAGGGGACCGCCTTCATGGAGAAATACTCTACCCTCTTCGAAGGGGCGAGCGCGGAGGCAAAACCGAAGGAGCTCTTCATCCCCGAGAAGATCGATGGTATAGACCTCGACAGGATAAAAAAATGGCTTGACAACAAGGACCACTACGACGACCCTCTCTGGGCGGAGCTATCGAGGAAGTGCTTCGGCTGCGGGGCCTGCACCTTCAGCTGCCCGACGTGCCACTGTTTCGACATAACGGACGAGGGCACGACCTATGAGGGAGAGAAGAGGAAGAACTGGGACGCCTGCCAGTTCGAACACTTTACTCTGCACGCCAGCGGCCACAACCCTCGGGATGCCCAGTTCAAGAGGTGGCGGAACCGCTTCATGTGCAAGTTCAACATCTACCCGAAGAAATTTACTTCAACGGGGTGCGTGGGCTGCGGCAGGTGCATAAGGGTCTGCCCCGTAAGGCACGACATAACGGAAGTTATGGAGGCCATATCGGGCCGGTAAGTGTCCTGGCCTTGAGGGCCGGGAGAAGATTTAAAAAAAATAAAAGTTTTTCGAGGACAGACAGGGTTATAGACATGGAGAACATATATCTGCCGCATCTCGCGACGATAACGGACGTATACGAGGAGACCCCTGACGTGAAGAGCTTCCGGCTGGTCTTCCAGGACGAGAAGCTCCGGGACACCTTCGAGTTCAAGACGGGCCAGTTCGCCCTCTATTCGGCCTTCGGCCTCGGGGAGTCCACCTTCTGCATAGCCTCCTCGCCCACGCGCAGGGGTTACGTGCAGTTCACCTTCAGGAGGGTGGGGCGCGTAACGGGCGGACTCTTCGACCTCTCCATAGGCGACACCATGGGCTTCAGGGGGCCCTACGGGAACTGGTTCCCCCTGGACGAGTGGAAGGGAAAGAACGTGGTATTCGTAGCCGGGGGCATAGGGCTACCGCCGGTACGCTCGGTGATATGGAACTGTCTCGACAGGCGCGAGGACTTCGGCGACATAACCATTGTCTACGGCGCGAGGAGGGTTGCCGACCTCGTATACAAGAACGAACTCGAGCACTGGGGGGACAGAAAGGACGTCAACCTCGTCCAGACCGTGGACCCCGGCGGGCAGACCCCCGATTGGAAGGGCAAGGTGGGCTTCGTGCCTGCGGTGCTCGAAGAGACGGCCCCCTCTGCGAAAAACACCGTGGCCGTGGTATGCGGCCCCCCGATAATGATAAAGTTCACGCTCCAGGCCCTCGAGAAACTCGGGTTCTCCACGGACGACGTCTACACGACCCTTGAGAACAAGATGAAGTGCGGCGTGGGCAAATGCGGCCGCTGCAACGTGGGAGACGTGTACGTATGCAAGGAGGGCCCCGTGTACACGGCTACCGAGATAAAGAGGATGTACAATGACTTTTAATTTTGAAAACCGGCCCTTTTCCTGTATGATTAAGACCCTTCGCGGTCAAACTTTTCGGAGAAAAAACTAATGAGCGACAAGACGAAAAAGGAGCTGCTTAAACCGCTTACCACGGGCGACAGGACCATCCCGCCCGAGGGCGCCAGGATGATACCCATATACATCATGGGCAGAGAGTACGTGGTGCCCGAGACCCTTACCATAATGAAGGCCGTGGAGTACGCCGGCTACACATACGTAAGGGGCTGCGGGTGCAGGGGCGGCATCTGCGGGGCCTGCGCCACCTTCTACCGCTACATCGGGGACTACAGGCTCAGGACCGGGCTCGCCTGCCAGACCGTGGCCGAGCCCAACATGATCATAATGCAGCTGCCCTTCTTCCCCTCTAACAGGCCCGACTACGACCTCGACTCCGTGGAGGCGAACCCCCATGAGGAGTTGAGGAAGCTCTATCCCGAGGTCTTCAAGTGCGTGGGCTGCGGCACCTGCACGAGGACCTGCCCCATGGACATAGACGTCATGGACTATATCGCCCTCATGAAGAGAGGGGACTTGAAGGGCGCGGCGCTTAAGAGCTTCGACTGCGTCCTGTGCGGCCTTTGCGCATCGAGGTGTCCGGCGCAGATATCCCAGTTCACGGCGGCCATGTTCGTAAGGAGGATCTACGGGAGGTACGTACTGCCGAGGGCCGAACACCTCAAAAAACGCGTCGAGGAGATAAAGAGCGGCAAATACGTGGAGAAGCTCAAGAAACTCGGCTCCATGCCCGCCGAAGAGGTGAAGAAACTCTATGTGGAGAGGGAGCGTGAGCCCGACCTCTCGGAGCCGGGCAAATGGCTCCCCGGGGACAAGGAGAATTTATGAGGAACCTTTTTTCAAAAAGGGTTCCTCAAAATCCTCCCAAAAACTTTTATGCTATTCTCTGAAGGGCATCATCGAGACGGGAAATAGCCAAAAGTTTTTGAAAGGGGTCCGGGGGGAAACTTTTTACAAAAAATTTTCACCCGAAAAAAGGAGGAACGATGAACGGATATACTGATAAATTCAAGGAACTCATAAAGAAGGTGGAGGCCACGAGGCCCGAGAGGGTGGAGAAGGCCCGGAAGGGAGAGCACTTCCCGGCGTTGACCATGGAGCAGCGCGAGGAGTGGCTCAAGAAATACCACCCCGATTACAAGGCAGAGGGCAGACGCAAGGTCCTCGTCGGGCCAAACAAGGGCACCGTCGTGCCCGAGGAGGTGGCCTCCGTGCTCGAGTCACGCTCCAGGCTCAACACGAAGCAGGCAAACCTCTCCAGGGCCGACTACGAAACCGACGTGCTCGTAATAGGCGCAGGAGGGGCCGGCACTGCCGCGGCCCTTACAGCGCAGGAGGCGGGCCTGAAAGTCATCGTCTCCACCAAGCTCCGGCACGGTGACTCAAACACCGTCATGGCCGAGGGCGGCATACAGGCCGCCGACCAGGAGGGCGACTCCCCGTACTTCCACTACCTCGACGTCATGGGAGGCGGCCACTTCTCCAACCAGCCGGGGCTCGTTGCGGCCCTTACAAACGACGCCCCCCTCATCATAGGCTGGCTCGAAGAGCTTGGCATGATGTTCGACAAGCTCCCTGACGGACGGATGAAGGTCAGACACGGAGGGGGTACGAGCCGCAAGAGGATGCACTCCTCCGGGGACATGACCGGGGCCGAGATAATGAGGGTATTGAGGGACGAGGCGAGAAACCGCACCGCCGACATAAAGGTCTTCGAGTTCTCCCCGGCCGTGGAGCTCCTCCTCGACAACAGGGGCCGCGCCGCCGGGGCGGTGCTCTATAACCTCGAAACAAGGGAATACTACATAGTAAGGGCAAAGGCCGTGGTAATAGCCACAGGCGGGTTCGGCCGGCTCCACATACAGGGCTTTCCCACCACCAACCACTACGGCGCCACCGCCGACGGCGTGGTGATAGCTTACAGGGCCGGGGCCCTCATAGACGACATGGACTCGACCCAGTACCACCCGACGGGCGCGGTCTACCCCGAGCAGAACGTGGGTCTCCTCATCACCGAGAAGGTCCGCGGGCTCGGCGCCCAGCTCCTGAACATCGACGGCAGCCAGTTCTGCTTCCCCCTCGAGCCGAGGGACGTGGAGAGCGCGTGCATAATACGGGAGTGCCTCGACACGGCCAAAGGCGTCATGACCCCCACCGGCCGGTTCGGCGTCTGGCTCGACTCCCCCATGATAGACCTCCTCCACGGCGAGGGCACGGTCCGAAAGGAGCTCCCGGCCAAATACATACAGTTCAAACGCTATAACATCGACATAAGCAAGGTCCCCATGCTCGTATACCCAACGCTCCATTACCAGAACGGCGGCATCAAGATAGACGAGTGGGGCGCCACAGCGGTGGAGGGCCTTTACGCGGCGGGAGAGGTCTCCGGAGGGGTGCACGGCAGGAACCGCCTCATGGGAAACTCTCTGCTTGACGTGCTCGTCTTCGGGCGCCGCTCCGGCCTGAAGGCCTCGGAATACGCAAAGGGCCGCAAGAACGACTCCGCCCTGAGCCTCAAACACGTCGAGGACTTCAACTTGGAGATAGACAACGCGGGGATAAAAAACCCGCAGACAGGCCCCGTGCTCCTGCCCAACTATACGCCAGACCACGTGCTTGCCAGGCAGTGGTAGATTTTCCTGTGGGAAAACCTTTCTGAAGAAAGGTTTTCCCCCAGACCCCCTTTC
>DATEAM010000071.1:0-3038 GCA_035288385.1 Thermodesulfobacteriota bacterium | reverse complement strand
CCCCCCGCCCCTCCCGGTCCCCCGCCCCCCCCGGCCGTATATGTTGAAAGTCAACTTTTCAGCTACAGGGGTGCGCTTCACGGTTTTTTTCAACATGGAAAGGAGGCATCCTGTGAAAAAAATTTTCATCGCCCTTCTCGTCTGCGGCCTTTTCGCGGGGGGAGGGACCGCGTACGCGGAGCCTTACATCTCCATATATTCCGGTGCGGCCTTCCCGCACGATTCCGACACTACCGGGGAGGGTGTTGACGGGGAGGTGGAGTTCGACCCGGGGGTAACGGCCGGCGTGGACTTCGGCTACTGGCTTACCGCCCAAAACGCGCCCTTCCTCGGCTTCGAGGTGGACCTCAACAGCCATCTCCCGAGGGCCGAGAAGTTTAGACCCCTGTTGGGCCCGGTCGCCGACACGGACACGGACCTGACGGTATACTCGGCCACGGCGAGCGTGCTCGTACGGTCGCCCGAGGGGTGGATGAGGCCTTATGCGGGAGGAGGGGTCGGCTGGTTCTTCGCCGACATCGCCGACGGCGCTCTCTCGACCCCCGTCTTCGGGGTCCCGGCCTCCTTTTCAGGCGATGAAGACGACGCCCTCGGCTGGCAGTTCTTCGCCGGGGTAGACTTCTTCGTCCTGCCCGGCCTCGCCCTCTACGCCGAGTACAAGTACAACATCGCGGACTTCGATTTCCCGGACCTGGGGATTAAGGTGGACTACAGGATAAGCCAGGTGAACGGGGGGATTTCCTACCACTTCGGGTGGGGACCTTGAAAAACCGGGGGAAACTTTTTGCCGGGCGTTAAAGGCCATTACATTCGTTGCCTGGTTTATTAAGAACTATTGTCTGAAATATCCCGGTAGACTTCAATGCGTCCGCGCGGAAAATTTCCCCGGACCCCTTTCAAAAACTTTTGTGCTATTCCCGTTAAGTTGCCTTAGTAACGGGAAGGGCGCGTCCGCCAAGACCTCCGGCGGGCAGGGCCTTTTGAGGCTCTTCCGCCCCGGTTTTTATCAGGCGCCGTCCCCGGAGCACACCCGGTTCCTCCCGAGGTCCTTGGCCCTGTAAAGGGCCCTGTCGGCGGCCTTTATAAAGGCGATGGGGCTCGCCCTGTCGGCGGTAAAGGCGGCTACGCCGATGCTTATGGTGAGGTTCCCCTTGGGCTGCGTCTCTTCGTGAGGCACCGGAACTTCGGCTATGCCGTTCCTTATCCGCTCGGCTACCTTAAGCGCGTCCTTGAGGTCCGTGTTCGGCAGTATGACGGCGAACTCCTCTCCTCCGTACCTGGCGGCTATGTCCACTTCCCGGGTGTTCTTAAGAAATACCCCCGCCACGGTCTTAAGCACCGTATCCCCCGCCACGTGCCCGTGGGAGTCGTTATAGTATTTGAAATAATCGATGTCCGCCATGATGAGAGAGAGCGGGTGCTTGAAGCGCTCGGCCCTTTTTATCTCCCTTTCGAGGGCCTCCTTGAAGTACCGGTTGTTGTAAAGGCCCGTGAGGCCGTCCCTCGAGGCGAGCTCCTTTAACGCCTCGTTCCTTCGCTTCACGGCCTCTGCCATCTGGTTGAATGACGCCGAGAGCTGGCCTATCTCGTCCTCGCGTGTTACCTTTATGGTCGGCATCCTGCCCGCGGCCACCTGGTTAACGGCCGCGGCGAGCTCGCTTATGGGCCTCGTTATGTACTTGCCGAAGACACCGGCGACTATTATGACGAAGGCGAGCGTAATTACTACGGCGAAGACGTTGTGTCTGAGGATGGCGAGCTCCACGTAGACGCGCTCCCCGGGGATGACGTACCCTATGGACCACCTGTTCTTGTTCACCGTGTTCGGGACCGAGGTGGCGATGGGCCTGTAGCTTATGAAAAAGTCCTCGCCCTCCTCTGAAAAACGCTCTATGCCGCTCTCCCTGGCCGCCATCTTTTCGTATATCCTTTTCAGGCCCTCCGGGGTCTTCGGGCCCGCCGCCACTGGAAGGGGCCCCTTTTCGCTTATCTCCATGCGTGTATGGGCGATTATCTCCCCGTCCTCGTTTATGATGAGGCCGTATCCCCTCTCCGGGTTTATCACCTTTTTCAAGAGGTTCTGAAAGTACGTCATGGTCACCTCGAAGTGGAGTATGGCGACCTTCTCGCCGTTGACCATGATGGGTGTGGCGTTGGGGAGCACCCACCTCTTGGTATCTTCTGAAATGGTGGGCCTTGCCTGATAGACCACGCCCTCCGGCACCTCGAAGGAGCCTTTGAAAAATGTGGCCCTCTCCTCCTCGCTGGAGAGATCGTCCTGGGCGGCGAGCTCGTCGTGTACTATCCGGCAGATCTCCTGACCCTCCCTGTCTATGAAGCACGCCTCGTCGAGCATCTCCGGGTAGAGGGCCCTCAGTTGCCTCAGTATCCTTCTCTGTTCCTCAAGCCATTGGGCCCTGTTCTCTACGTCTGTAAAATACATCCTGAAGGCGGCGTTCCTCGAGGCGAGCAGGAGGTCCTTCGCGGCCTCGGCGAAATACGCCTCCACTATACCCGTCACCTCCTTCGTGTTCCACTCGAGCTCCTTGAAGACGTTCTTGAAGAGGGCGTTTTTCGTGGAGTTGTAGAAATAGAGGCTCGTGGCGAGGAGGGGGATTATGCCCACCAGGATGAGTATGAGCGTGAACTTGGCCCTGAGACTTTTCTTGATACTGAACATGGGCGGTTTTTGCGTACAGAAGGCCGTTCCGAGGGGCGGGCTTGCGCGGTGATGAGCCTGGTGCCGGTCTATGGGCCTAAAAGTTTCCCCCCGGGCGGACTTTACGGGATAAGGTGTGTCGGGATGCTGTTTCGGGATGGTTTAAAGGCTTGATGCAAGTCGGCGGTTGTGTAAAGGAGGTGAGTGAAGCTTCCATCTGGAGATCTTACTAAACCCGGCTGAGAATTTCAACTGCTTTTCCTCGGGCCCTTCTTTGAAGGGAATGGGTAAAAGTCCTCGGTGGTGAATTGTGCCGCTGTATAGGCGTAGTAAGCGGGCCCCTTTGAAGGAATGGGCAAAAGTCTTTGGAAGGGGGGCA
>DATEAM010000070.1:0-7750 GCA_035288385.1 Thermodesulfobacteriota bacterium | reverse complement strand
TGACCTTCATTACCCGCACCCCACGCCTTACAAAAACCTCACGAGGCTGATATAATCAGAAAAGACCTGAACCCGCGGGTGTCCCAAAGATGAAAAATTTTTTTGCGCTGACCTTGATATTTTCCTCGCTCCTCGTCCTTGCGCCCTCCCCCATGGCCCGGACAGCCGAGACACCCGAGGAGCGGGCCACGAGGATCCTCAAAGAGGTGGACGACATGTGGCGCGGGGAGTCCTCCCACGGCTTCATCTCAATGAGGGTAAAGACCGAGCACTATACGAGGAGCGTCAAGCTCGAAGGCTGGTCAAAGGGCGCCGAGCTCACCCTCGTAAGAATCGAATCCCCTCTGAAGGAAAAGGGCACGGCCACCCTGAAGGCAGGAGAGAGCGTATACTCCTACCTGCCGAAAACGGACCGCACCATAAGGATAACCTCGGGGATGATGATGTCCTCCTGGATGGGCAGCCACTTCACGAACGACGACCTCGTAAAGGAATCGAGGCTCGTGGACGACTACCACGCCACCATAAGCTTTGAGGGCGAACGAGGCGCAGTGGTGGTCCTTGAGTTCACGCTGACCCCGAGGGAGGAGGCGGCGGTAGTGTGGGGCGCCATCAAGACCACCGTCAGGGCCCGGGACAACATCCCCATCGTCTCGGTATACTACGACGAGGAGATGAGGCCCGTGAGGACCATGACCTTCGAAGAGGTAAAGGACCTGGGAGGGAGGACGATCCCCTCGGTAGTGCGCCTTGTGCCGGAGGACAGGCCCGGGGAGTACACGGAACTCGTCTACGAGGAGATGGAGTTCGATATCGACATACCCGATTCGTTCTTCAGCCTGAGCCGGCTGAGAAGGCAATAAAGGGGGGCCATGAAGATCGTCGCCTTCGCCATGAGGAACATCGGCAGGAACAGCCACCGGACCGTCATAACGACTCTGGCCATGGCCTTTGCGGGGTTCATAATGGTCTTCTACGTCTCCCTCGTGGAGGGGATGTTCTTCATGCTCGAGAAAAACGTCGTCTCCTTGAACCTCGGCGACCTTCAGATCCACGCCCCCGGCTACCGCGACGACCCCGACCTCTACAATAGGATAGAGGGCTACGAAGGGATAACCGGAGAGCTCGACGATAGCGGTTTTTACTCCGCCGGGCGCCTCTTCGGCTTCGCGCTGGCCGCAACGGGGCGGACCTCCTCGGGGGTGGTGCTCCGGGGCGTGGACGTAGACAGGGAGGCAACCGTAACCGATGTCCACCAAAACCTCATTGCCGGGTCATGGCTCGACGAGACGGAGCCCCGGGGGGTGGTGCTCGGGAGCAAGCTCGCCAAGACCCTCGAGGTGGGGCCCGGAGACGAGGTCGTTATCGTGGGGCAGGCCTCCGACGGATCAATGGCCAACGAGCTCTACAGGGTGCGCGGGATATTGAAGTCCCTCGGCCAGGGCATAGACGGCTCGGGGTTCTTCATGGTCGAAAGGGAGTTCAGGAGCCTCATGGTGGTACCCACGGGGGTCCACGAGATAGTGGCGATGAGAAAGGACCGCTCAGAAGACCTCGAAGCCGCCACCGAAAGGGTCAGGCAGGCCTTCCCGGGCCTCGACGTCAGGAACTGGCGCGAGCTTCAGCCCCTTGTGGCGAGGATATTCGAGATCAGCAACTCCACCATGTACTTCATGTACGTGATAACCTACGCGGCCATAGGGATGGTCATACTGAACGCCATGCTCATGAGTGTATTCGAGCGCATACACGAGTTCGGGCTCATGAAGGCAGTGGGGGTCGGCCCCCTCGGGATACTCGCTCTCGTACTCACCGAGGCGGGGCTCCAGGCGGCCGTGGCCGGGGGCATAGCCGTGGGAGTCGGGCTCCCCTTCTCCCTCTTCTTCGAGAGCCACGGGATAGACCTCTCAAGGATAGGCGGCGGCGGGATACTCTACGGTGTGGCCATAGACCCTGTATGGTACTGCCGCGTGACCGCGAGGTCCGTAATAGAGCCGATAGTATTCCTCTTCGCCATCGTAATAGCCGGAGTCGTCTATCCGGCGGCGAAGGCGGCCCTTATAACCCCGCTCCAGGCCGTCTATTACAGATGAGGTAAAACAGATGCTCCTTAAGATGGCATGGCGAAACCTCTGGCGCAGCAGAAGAAGGACCCTCATAACGGCCTTTACCGTGGCCTTCGGCGTGCTCCTGTCCGTCTCCTTTACCGCCTCCGGGGACTACTCCTATACGGAGGTGATAAACACGAGCGCGCGCATGGGCACGGGACACCTGACGGTGGAGGCCCCAGGGTACAACGACAACCCCACCCTCGACAAGAGGGTCCCCGGGGCCGGCGAGATAAGAGCGAGGGTCTTAGAGCTCCCGGGCGCAACGGATGCCGTTGTAAGAATCATGGGACAGGCCATGTTCTCGAGCGCCGCGAAGTCGCTTGGGGGGATATTCATAGCCCTCGACCCCGCCGGGGAAAGCCCCGGGATAAACTTCTTTCTCGATTCCATAGAAGAGGGTGAACTATTCGAAGGCACCGGGGGCCGGGGCGCGGTAATAGGCTCGAAGATGGCCGAAAAACTCAACATCGGGATAGGCAGGAAACTCGTCTACACTGCCACCGACGCCACGGGCGAGATCGTGGGAGAGGTGGCCAGAGTGGAGGCCGTCTTCCGCACCGGAGTGGACGAGGTGGACTCCACCTTCGTCCTCCTGCCCATAGACAGGGTCCGCGAGACCCTCAAGTACACCCCTGACGAGGCCTCCCTCGTAGCCGTATTCATAGACGACCAGAGGAACGCCCGCGCCTTCAAGGACGTCCTCGAAAAGGAAATCGGCCCCGGGGAGTACGAGGTCCTCACCTGGGACATAACCCAGCCCGACATGGCCGGGTTCGTCACGATAGACAGGGGCTTCAACTATCTCTTTCAGCTCCTCATAGGGCTCCTCATAGCCGCCGGCATACTCAATACCATTCTGATGAGCGTGCTTGAAAGGAGGCGCGAGTTCGGGGTCATGATGGCCGTGGGGACCTCCCCGGCGCGCCTTACGGGCCTCGTCCTCATGGAGTCCATAATGATAGGGCTCCTCGGGCTCATGATAGGCACGGTTCTGACCATACCCTGGTACGCCTACATGAGCACCACCGGCATACTCTTCGAAAGCCTCGAGGGGGCGAACATAGGGATGGTGCCCATGGAGCCGGTGATAAAGTTCAGGCTCTACTTCGAAAGCGCGGTGGCCATACTCGCCGGGATCTTCGCCCTTACCCTCGTGGCCGGCCTCTACCCGGCCATTAAGGCCTCCCGCGTGGCCCCCGTGGAGAGCCTTAAATACGGTTGAGGAAACCTTTTTGAAAAAAGGTTTCCTCAAACTCCTTCCAAAAACTTTTGGCTATCCTATGGAGGGGGACCCCGTGAAAGAGATTTCTCACGATGGGGTCCCCCTCCATAGGATAAATAGCTATAAGTCTTTGAAGGGGGGTCCTACACAGCAACGAGCGGCACTGAAGTTTTTATCGTTATCTTAATATTTAAAAGCACCGGTGTTGGATTGGACCAGCTAAAAAAGGGGAAACTTTCTGAAGAAAGTTTCCCCCCGGCATGAAAATGAAGCATATCGTAAGGATGGAAGGGGTGACGAGGGTCTACGGAGAGGGCCCACAGGCCGTCAAGGCCGTGGACTACCTCACCCTTAACATCGACTCCGGGGACTTCGCCGCCCTCTCGGGCCCCTCGGGGTCCGGGAAGACCACGATATTAAACCTCATAGGCGCCCTCGACTCCCCGACGAGCGGAAGGGTCTTCCTCGAGGACCGCGACCTCGGGGGGCTTTCGAGGACAGAGCTCTCGGTACTGCGTAGAGACCGCATAGGGTTCGTATTCCAGACCTTCAACCTCATACCCGTATTCACCGCCTACGAGAACGCCGAGTTCGTGCTCTCCCTCCAGGGGGTGCCAGAGAAGGAAAAAAAGGAGCGCGTCCTCGCAATCTTCGAAGAGGTGGGCCTCAATGGGCTTGAGGGAAGGCGCCCGGACGAGCTCTCCGGGGGCCAGCAGCAGAGGGTCGCCATAGCGAGGGCCATAGCAACGGAGCCGGCCATCGTGCTGGCGGACGAGCCCACGGCAAACGTGGACTCCGTTACGGCGGACTCTCTCCTTGACCTGATGGAGGAGCTGAACAGGGCAAAGGGCACCACCTTCCTCTTTTCCACCCACGACCCGCGCGTTATCGAAAGGGCGAGACGGGTGGTGCGCCTGAGGGACGGAAAGGTAGCCTCCGACGAGGTGAGGTCTTGAGGGGGGCCGGGGGTGCAAAGGGAGCGGGGTCAATTTGCCGGGTGCGTAAAACTTCCCGCGCCGTCCTTTTCTTATCGAGCGCCTTTCTTGCCGTCACGGTGCTTTCCTCGCCGTCATACGCCTTTTACGAATACCAGGGCGAAGGCAGCTACGCGGAGTTCCGGGGGTTTGTCCGCCTTACCGGCGGCCTTAACCTCAACCCCGATAACAGGACCCTCTACGACGACTCCACCGACTACTTCGCCGGGGCGGTCTCAAGGCTCCTCGTGGACGCGGACCTTGGAGAAGAGAGGCACTTCGAGTTCAACGCCTACGAGTTCGTGTACTACTCTGGAGCGGGCACGGGCAGCGCCGACATAGCGGGCACCACCCCGGCAGAGGTGGAGCGCTCCTCGGCGCTCTCCTGGGAACAGGCCCGGAGCCCGGATACCGTAGCGGTATTTGCCGTGGACAGGCTCAACGCGAGGCTCGTCCGCGACAGGGTCGACCTCACCGTGGGGCGCCAGGCCGTAAACCTCGCCACGACCTTTTACTTCACCCCCAACGACTTCTTCGGGCCCTTCGCCGCTCAAAACTTTTTCCGTGTCTACAAACCCGGGGTGGACGCCATAAGGGGCGAGGCCAGGCTCGGGGCCCTCTCTCAGCTTTCGGTAATCGGCGTACTCGGCTACGAACCCTCTCCGGGAAGCCCTAACGGATGGGCCGCGGACCCGGGGATGGATAAATCGTCGCTTCTCGCCCGGATATCCACCTCGACGCACGGCCTCGAGTGGGCCCTTCTCGGCGGGGTGGTAAGGGAAAAGACTGTCGTAGGAGCCTCCCTCCAGGGAGAGGTCTCTCAATGGCTCGGCGTGAGGGCCGAGGGACATTACGCCGCCCCGGAGGATGGCTCCATGGACGACTACGTCGAGCTCTCTTTCGGGGTGGAGCACAACTTCACCGCCGACCTCTTCGTCCGCGGCGAGTTCTTCTACCACGGCTCCGGGGCAGGGAACGAGGAGGGGTACGGAGAGGAGCTCTTCTCCACGGACTTGACTCTACCCTATCTTGCAAGGAGGTACCTGGCCGCGGGCGGGGGTTACCGGGTAACTCCTCTCCTTACGGTGGACGGCCTCGTTGCGGCGAACCTCGTTGACGGCTCGGTCCTCGGGGCCGTAAACGCCCTCTATTCCCTATCGGACGAGTCGGAGGTCTCAATAGGCCTCGTAGTCCCCGTCGGGGAAGACACTCCTACAGGCGAGGACGTGGACACCGAGTTCGGGCTCTACCCGGTCTCGGCGAACGTGGAGTTCAGGTTCTATTTCTGAGGTCGGCTTTTTTATGCCGCGCGCAGAAGGTTTTCCCCCCCTATCAGAGCTCGAGCCCCTCGATCCTTTTAAGCACCCCTTCCCTTATCTCTTTCGCAGCCGGGAGCTTCCTTGCTATCCTTCCGTTCTTTATGAGGGGGGTAAAGAGGCTCTCGAAGCGGCCGCCGCAGCTACAGGCGCCTGGCTCCGAGCCCAGCGGTATCACCTTCCGGCTGGCGCAGTTCCGGCACTTAACTACGTCTTTCGCCCCCGACCACTTCCCCCTCTTTGCGAAGGGCCTTCCCTCGACCTCCATTATGTCCATGGCGAAGTCCACTACCGGGGCGTTGCTTATGGAGGTTCCCACGCCGAAGGCGTCCACCAGGGGCTTTAGCTCCATCACCTCCTTTTCGTCGAGCCCTCCGCTGGCGAAGAGTTTTATATCCTTGAAGCCCCTTAAGTCGAGCTCCCAGCGGACCTCCTCGAAGATCCTGTAGAAGTCCCCCCGCCTGGTGGCCGGGGTGTCGAGCCTCAGAGCGTAGAGCCTCTTGCCCATGGCCTCTGCCACCCTCAGGGCCTCGAACTTCTCGTCGTTGAAGGTGTCTATCAGCGCCACCCTCTTTATCTTCTTATCTATCACCTCGTCAAAGGCCTTTGCGGCCTCCACCGTATCGCCGAGGACGAGGATGAGGGCATGGGGCATCGTGCCCACGGGGTCGGCCTCTATCAACTCAGCGCTCGCTATGACGGCCACTCCGTCCGTGCCCCCTATGTATGCGGCCCTCTCTATCATGGGGGCGATGGCCGGGTGCATGCGCCTGGCGCCGAAGCTCGCCACGGTCCTGTCTCCGGCGGCGAGCCGTATGCGCGCCGCCTTCGTGGCAACCCCCGTGGCCTGGCAGATAAGCCCGAGAAGCGCCGTCTCGAATACGCAGAACTCCTGATAATTACCCTCCACCTCCATCACCGGCTCCCATGGCGAAAAGACCTCCCCTTCGGCGAGGCTCCTTATGTTTACCAACTTGCCCTCCATGAGCTCGGCCACCTCTTCGACTCCGGCGAGCACGCCCCAGCGGTAGCCCCCGGGCAGCTTCTTCGCGAAGAACTCCGCCCTCACCCTCTTGTCTATCCCCTTCTTCTTCAATATCTCAAGGGTCCTTGCGAAATAGACGTCCGTTACCCTGCCCTTCTTTATCTCCTCGGGTTCTGCTATGTGGAACATCCGGCAATCCTCCTTTGATTTTTGTCGAACCTGTCCTGTCTCCATGAATCGCGTTTTTTCTTATTATCCGAATCCCTTGGATATATCAATGAAAAATCCTTCGGCGCCTCTTTGGTTTGAGGAGAAGTATGGCTCCGGCGCCTACGACGAACCCCCCTATATGGGCGAACCAGGCTATTCCTCCCCCGGCCCCTGAGCTCAGGACCTGTATGAGGAACCAGAAACCGAGGAAGAAGACGGCGGGCACCCTCACTATGGTGACGAAGAAGATGAGGAAGACGAGTGTGAGGACCTGCGCCCTCGGGAAGAGCATGAAGTAGGCGCCAAGGACCCCGGCCACCGCGCCGCTTGCGCCCACCATGGGCATTGTGGAATCGGGGTCTATCAGTATGTGGGCGAGGCTCGCCAGAAGACCTATGAAGAGGTAGAAGACGATGAACTTAAGGTGCCCGAGGGTGTCCTCTATGTTGTCGCCGAATATCCACAGGAAGAGCATGTTCCCACCTACGTGGAGGAGGCCCCCGTGGACGAACATGGCGGAAAGGAGCGTAAAGGGAGGCGGGAGTATGCCTGGAGGGCCCGTGTCCACGAGGTGCGCTATCTCGTAGGGTATGACCGCCGTCCTGTATATAAAGAGCTCTAACCCCCTGGAGCCGAGCGTTAGCTGGTAGAAGAAGACCAGAACGTTGATGACTATTATGGAGATGGTAACATAGGGGAAGGTATGGGTGGGGGTGTCGTCCTTTATCGGTATCATGGTCGGTTCTTGGCTTAAGGAATTCGCCGGCCTCCATTTTCTCCGGCGGGGAAAATATCCTCAATTATAACACAAAGGCGGGCGCGGTGTTCCACGGCGGCGCAAAAAGGCCTTAATTGACAAGTGGGTTTTCTATGCTAACATTAATCTGTAAAAATAAAAAAAACTGGGGTCAAATCCCGCCTGGGGGGGGTGG
>DATEAM010000069.1:0-2462 GCA_035288385.1 Thermodesulfobacteriota bacterium | reverse complement strand
ACTCCCTCCCCCTCGATGGGGGAGGGTTGGGGTGGGGGTGGGGGTGATTTTTGCAAACAATTACGTGCTCCCCATAGTAGCTACCCCCCCTGCCTCTCCTTTATCTCCTTAACCTTCTCCATGATGGCAAGGGCGCGTTTCTTGTAGTCGGCGGCCTCGGCGTTTCCCGGGTCGAGATCGAGGACTACGTCCCACTCGTCTATGGCGAGCTCGAGGTTCTCCTTCTGGAAATAATCTATCCCCTTCTTGAAGTGATAATCTATGGCCGTCTTCCTCTCCCCCCTCGCCCTCTCGAGGAGGACCTCGGTGTCCTTGTAGCCGGGCACGGCCTTCAGTACGGCCGTAAACTCCTCTATGGCCTTGTTGAAAGACCCCGATTCGAGATAGAGCCTGCCCCTCGTGTAGCGGGCCCTTGCGACCTCCTCGGGCTCCTTTGTCCCCTTGCCCCTGAGCGTCTCTATCATCTCCGCCCTCTCCACCTTCTTCCGTTCGCTCAGGAGCACGGTGAGGTCTTCTATCCTCCTCTTTACCCAGGCGTTCGTGGGGTTGTATTTCAGGGCGGCCCTGTACTCCTTGATGGCCATGTTGAGGATCCCGGCCTCCTCATAGTCCTCCGCGAGCTCCATGTGCTCTCTCGCTATCTCGAGCCTCAAGGCCCTTATCTCGGAGATGAGTTTTTGGGCCCTGCCGTAGTCCGGGTCGTCCTCTGTCACCTTTTCAGCCGCCTCGCCGGCCTCGATGACGTAACCGCTCTCGTAGAGGGCGACGGCCTTCTCGTACCCCGAGCCGAGGAGGTAGCCGGGGGTCAGGTGGACGCAACCCGAGATGGCCATGACGGCCACTGCGACAAAAAGCCTAAGGAAGAAGGTCCTCACCCTCGAGCCTCGCGATGATGAAATCCACGACCCCCTGCACCTCGCCCTTCCAGGGGTCCTTTACGCCAACTATATTATAGAGCCTCGCCGGGGTGTCAATACCTTTTATCGTTGTACCGGCGACCTCCACGGCCTCTACCCGGTCCATGACTGTTTTATAAAGGTCCTCGCTTATGAGTATCTCCCCGCCGCCGGCGAGCCCCGTAAGCCTCGAGGCCATGTTCACCGCCTCCCCCACGGCCGTGTACTCCATCCTCACCTTCGAGCCCATGTTGCCCACTATAACCTCCCCGGAGTCGAGCCCTATGCCCATCTGGAAGAGTTTCTGGCCACGGGCCTCCCTCCTCATGTTCGCCCTCGTGAGGGCGTCCCTTACGGCCACCGCCGCCTTGAGCGCCTGCTCGAGGTGGTTCTCGCTCCTTACCGGGGAGCCGAAGACGCACATGACGGCGTCTCCTATGAACTTGTCTATGGTGCCCTCGAAGCGGAAGGTAATCTCGGTGATGAGGGTAAAGTACCTGTTAAGGGCCTCCACGGTCTCCTCGGGGCTCATGCCGCGGGTGTGGCTGATAAACCCCCTTATGTCGGCGAAGAATACCGTTACCTCGCGCCTCTCTCCCCCGAGCTTCAAGGACTCGGGCTCCTTCAGTATCTCGTCTGCCACGTGGGGGCTCACGTACCGGTTGAATACCCCCTTCATTATCTCCTTCTTCTTAAGCTCCGAGGCCATGCTGTTGAAGGACCTCACGAGCTCCCCTATCTCGTCCCTGCCCCTCTCCTCTATGCGGTAGTCGAGGTTCCCGACGGCAACCTCCTTTGTGCCCTTGAGGAGCCTGAAGATGGGACGGAGGAGCCCCGAGGCCAGCGGGACCGATATTATCGCCACGAGTATTATGGCGAAGAACATTATCATGGCGACGTTCGTAACCGCCGCCTTCACCCTCTCGCTTATGAAGCCCTTCGAGAAGTATACGACCGTGTAGCCGACAGTCGTGTCCTTGAAGACGATGACCGAGGCGAAGGTGATGGCCTCCTCGGTCTCCTTAAGTATCCAGGGCTGCCCGGCCTTGATCACCGAGAGGAGACCGTCGTCGGCATAGGCGCTCCCCACCTTCTCCAGGTCGTTGTGCCCCTCTATCACGTTCTTGTCGTCGAGTATGTAGACGTCGAAGATGCCCGGGTATTTGAGCATGTTCTGGACGAGCTGGCTCATGGCCAGAGAGTCGTTCTCGAGGAGAGGGATCTTGGAGTCCTGGGCGAACTCGTCGGTGATGGTCCCGGCCATGGAGCGCATCTGGGACTCGAGGGAGCGCCTCTGGTTAACGATCATGATGGCGCCCATCGTGGAGGTCGTTACGAAGAGGATAAGGGAGAGTATTACGGCGAATTTGATCTTTATGCCCATTTTATCCCATACTTGCCGGGACATTATAACCTATCGGGGCGGGCGTTACAAAAAAATTGAGGGGAACTTTTTGTAAAAAGTTCCCCTCAAACTCCCCTCAAAAACTTTTAGCTATTTGTCCCGTGGGGGCAGCCGAAAGTCTTTGGAAAGGGGTTTGGGGGAAACCTTTCTACAGAAAGGTT